>JAXHMJ010000003.1:300000-600000 GCA_034521575.1 candidate division KSB1 bacterium | reverse complement strand
GCCAGGACAGCGCCGAACAAACCGGCCAGCAGTCCCAGCGAAGCGCCTTCCCCATCTTCAGACGGACATTCGGGACCCACCTGCCTGCGATACAAATACACCGACAGGGCGCCACCGATAAGAATACCACTGCAGCAGGCGCAGTTGATAAAATTCAACACCGGGACTCCGCTGAGAATCCCGATTGTGACTCCGCCCCAAACTGCAGGTAAAAGCTTGTCATTGTTACTTTGCATGATACACCTTTTGCTTAAAAATACACACCCAAAGATACGAGTTCATCCTCATCCATCGCATTTAGTGTAAACTGGGGCAATGCCTCTTTCATCGGAACCGTGCGGATGTTCATTCCGTGCACTCCAACCATATACCCGGATTCTCCGGCATGCAGCAGTTCAACAGCCTTGCGTCCGAAGCGTTGACCCAGATTGACATCGTAAGCATTGGGATGCAGTCCGCGCAGCGTAAAACCGACATTAGACTGGCGAACCAGACTCATCTTGACATTCATACCCCCAACCAGGATGCGCTGCAGAATCATTCCAATACCGCCCAGTTTTATATTGCCGTGCGGATCGGTTTCCGGTTTTTCGGTCAGCATGGCTTTCAACACCAGGTCATCTGCATTGTCGGATACGGCTTGTTTATACACCGGATCATTCGGATTGATATTCATGCCTTCAGAGGCAACAATATTGACATAGCCCTGTTGGTCAAATCGTTGTTTTACATCCTGAATCAATGACTGCAGCTGAAATGTCTTTTCCGGCACCAGGATAAAATCAGCGCCGCTTGCGGTACCGGAAAAAAAAGCCAGCCATCCGGCCTTGCGCCCCATCACTTCATTGATCGAGATACGCGAATGGGTTTTGGCGGACACAGACGCGCTCTTAAACGCGCGTGCTGCTGCATCAATGGCCGTATGAGCACCCAGCATCCAGTCGGTGCCGCTGATATCATTATCAATACTCTTGGGGACGGCAATCACCTGAACACCGGATTCATGCGCTCCCAAAGCCGAGAGTACCGTATCATTGCCGCCGGTTGCCATAATCGCATCCACACCGATCTTTTTCAGATTCTCCTTGATTTTATCCGCTGCCGCGCCACTGCTGGCGTTATTATACGGGGCGAATCTCGACGACCCCAGGATGGTGCTGGGAGCATCAAAAAATTCCAGCGCTTTTTGCGGTGTTAAATCCACGGCATAAGCGCTGATATCATCTGCAGCCAGTCCTTCGAATGCCTTTTGTATGCCTACAAACGTATCACCATATTGACCGGCTCCATGCAAAACGGCACGCGCCAAAGCGGAATTGATTCCGGCACAATCACCGCCGCCGGTCACAAATGCTATTTTCATTGACTCCTCCTGTCCGATTGTTGTCAGTTGATTAACTTGCTAAAAAACAACAGGCGTTAAATGTATATTTCGAAACATCCATTGAAAGATTTCCATAAATATAATAATAACAATGAAAATTGAAAACTATTTTTTTCAATTTGATGGAATAAAAAACGGGACTGTTGCTCAACAGTCCCGTCAACGTAAAATCTCCCACAAGAAGATTTCAACCTTGAGGTATGCGCATTTTCCAAAAAAAGGAGAGGCCCACCGCCTCTCCAAACCCCCGTTTCACCGATCTCCCCGTAAATTTAGCTGCATTTCTCAAAAAAATGCCAGAGTCTTTCTAGCTTACCCCCCTAAACCTTACCCCCATCCGGTTTTCATTTTAATAGTACCATTCAGGCTGTCAAAACTCTCAAAAAAATATATTTTTTATGCGTAAAAAAATGTTTATTTTAAGGTTTCGGGAATGGATGGCGGCCTGGTGGCGCCCGCGGTCTTCAAAACCGTTGTGAGGCTGTAAATCAGTCTCGGGTGGGTTCGATTCCCACACGTTCCCGCTATCTTTAACCCCAGGATTCAAATGACCGAACTGTACAAATGCCTGGCGCTGGCCGGAGCCGGTATACTCGCCGGATTTATCAATGTGATGGCCGGCGGCGGTTCTGCGTTTACAATGCCGATCCTGATTTTCGCCGGTCTGGACCCGATCACTGCGAACGGCACCAACCGGGTGGCTATTTTTCTGCAGAACGCATCCGCAATCCGGTCTTTTGTCAATGAAAAAGACTATGATTTCCGCCAGGGCTTTATCTGGTCGCTTTGGACCCTGCCCGGCGCGATCGCCGGAGCGATTATCGCTGTCCATATTGACGAAAACGTGTTCAAGACGATATTGGCCGGCGTCATTATTCTTGTCATCGCCAGCCTGTTCATTCGGGTCGATCACAATGCAACTCGCAAAAACCGACACTATGAGTGGCTAATGATTCCCGCACTCCTGGGTATTGGTTTTTACGGGGGGTTTCTCCAGGCCGGTGTGGGATTTTTATTCATGGCAGCCTACCGCAGCATTCTGAAAATGGACCTAATTCAGGTCAATATGAATAAAATCTTTATCATCCTGATCTATACCCTGCCGGCGTTAATCGTATTCATTGTATCCGGTCACGTCCACATCCTGTACGCTCTATCGCTGGCAGCAGGAACAATGACGGGCGCCTGGTGGTCAGCCAAGCTCTCCATCAAAAAAGGCGACCGGCTCATCCGCATTGTTTTGCTGGTTGCAGCCTGTATTATGGCCTTGAAACTGCTCAATATATTTTAGCGCCGCGTAACCGGACAAGACTGATTATTTTTGTTTGGTATCCGGATCAACCCGGGTATAGTCCTGTTCATTAATGGCATCAAACGAAAGCATCGTGGGGTCTCCATCATAGGTTTCCTGCCAGATATCAGCAATCTCCTGAAAATGAGCATAGACCACCCGTCTCTGACCCACCAAAGCGGCAAGCTGTTTGAATTGATCCGCTAATTTTTCATGTTTGGATTGATCAAAAATAACAGACTGCGGCACCGCCAGGGTCGCCGTGTACAGCTGTCCGGCCGGAATTTTCCCGCGATCAATATAATCCACCAGCACCTCTACATAATCCGCCACTGACGCAAACGGAAAATCACCGCTTTCCGACCAGTCCGTGTGATGTCCGCCGGGTGCAATATAGATCATACGCTTTTCAGCATCATGATTATAAAAATCTTTGCCAAACCCTTTGGGACGCCATACGCCGGAGGTCATGTCATCCTCTGAAAAATCACCGAGATGATGATTAAAATGAACCCCCATGGTTAAAATATCGGGGCTCCAGACAAACTCCTTATGCAACCAGCCTGTTTCTCCTATTCAGGCGGATAAACTGCTCCGGCTGATTCCATATGACACCCCCAACATTTTCCGTGACATGCGAGGTCACTTGCCCTGCAAGAAAGCGGACATCCGCGTAATTTTCCGGACCTTCTTCATATCCTCCGCTTTGATGGGCATCAATGCGGATGTTATATTCAGAAGCAATATAATCAATGACGTTGGTACCACCGGTTTCCGCCTGCATCTCCGGGGTTTCACAATTCAGCGCGCCTTTTAAAAACTGGTAATCGATTTGCAGGTTAAACGGTACCCCGTATTGATGTAAAAGCCGTGCAAATACCAGGAGTTTATCGCGGTATTCTAAATAATTGTCACATTGTGCATAATACAAGCCACCTTCAATGTGTCCGGTGGGAGTGACATAGACCCTTGTACTTTCTTTGGATGGTCCGGTAGAGCCGGTATCACACTGAACTGAAAGCAAGACTGCGGTCATCACAAGAAACAACAATAATGTGGTTCGAGTCATAAAACATCCTTTTCCCATAGTACAAATTTTTTCCTTACACATTCACAAAACTGGACCAAGCATCAGAAGGATATCTCTGAATCTCTAAAATTGCTCCCGTTCCGCCCTCCGGACCGAAACGGGAGCCGATTGGTATAGACTAGGCCAGCGTGTTCACACGCTGTTCATGCAGTTGCTCATATTTCTCAGTGGCCGGCATCTGTTGCATCAAATATCCGAGTTGATCAATACCCTCCAGCATACAATTTTTGGAAAAAGTATCGATGGGGAATTGCTGTGATGTGCCGTCCGGACAAACCACGGTCTGTTCTTTGAGATCAATCTTTAACTCCGGACCAATGCCGTTTTCAGCGGATTCAAACAGTTTCTTCAAAGTCACCGCATCCACTTCTACCGGAAGCAGACCGTTTTTCAACGCATTGTTTTTGAAAATATCTGCAAAACTGGTGCTGATGACCGCCCGGAATCCATAGCCGACCAATCCCCAGGGCGCATGCTCACGGCTGGAGCCGCAGCCGAAATTGTCTCCGGCCACCAGAATCCCGGTTTGTTTGGCTTGCGGTTGATTCAGAATAAAATCAGATTTGGGCGTACCATCGTTTTCGTACCGCCAATCGTAAAACACATTATCTCCCAATCCGTTTTTATCCGTGACTTTGAGGAAACGCGCCGGCATAATCTGATCCGTATCGATATCATTGGAGGGAATAACCACATATTTGCTTTTCAATTCTTTAAAGGGTTGCATAATCACCTCATCATTTCATTAATTATTTATAAAAACGTACGCACATCAGATACCGCACCGTTTACCGCACAAGCTGCAGCGGTCAGGGGGCTGGCCAGAAAGGTGCGGCCGCCTTTGCCCTGGCGTCCTTCGTAATTGCGATTGCTGGTGGATACAGCGTATTCACCAGCTGCAATCTCATCACCATTCATGGCAATACACATGCTGCAGCCGCTTTCCCGCCATTCAGCGCCGGCTTGCTTGAAAATCTGATCCAGACCTTCGGATTCCGCCTGCTGTTTGACCTGCTGTGACCCGGGCACCACCAGCACGCGCACCTGATCGGAGACCTTGCGTCCTTTCAAGATCGATGCGGCCTGACGCAGATCGGTTATACGGCCGTTGGTACAGGAACCGATAAACACAACATCGATTTTTTGTCCGAGCATCGCTTGTCCCGGTGTCAGCCCCATATAACGCAACGCTTTTTCCAGCGTGTTACGCTTGTTGCTATCCTGTGCCGCTGCCGGATCGGGGACCTGGGCGTCCACAGGCACAGCCATATCCGGGGTGGTGCCGAACGTAATCATGGGTACAAGTTCATCGGTATTCAATGCGATTTGCGCATCATATTCAGCGCCGGGATCTGAGGGCAATTGTTTCCACTGCGCCACGGCTTTATCCCAGTCTTTGCCTTGTGGCGCGTGTTTCCGGCCTTTCAAGTATTCAAAAGTTGTGTCATCCGGAGCGATCATTCCGGCGCGGGCGCCGGCTTCAATGGTCATATTACAAACCGTCATACGTCCTTCCATGTCCAGCGCACGGATGGCAGAGCCGGTGTATTCAAACACATGACCGGTGCCGCCTGCCGTGCCGATTTTGGCAATCAATGCCAGAATAATATCTTTGGCCAGCACGCCGTCAGTTAGAGACCCATCAATATTGATTTTCATGGTTTTGGATTTACTTTGCAGCAGCGTCTGGGTAGCAAGCACATGTTCCACCTCACTGGTGCCGATACCAAAGGCCAGGGCGCCGAAAGCCCCGTGCGTGGCGGTATGGCTGTCACCGCAGACAATCGTCATGCCCGGCTGGGTCAGACCCAGTTCCGGGCCGATGGTACATGCACAACCCGCGGTTCTCACTGGCCATACTTTGTAAGGGGATACCGAACTCGCCGCAGTTTTCCTGCATTTTATTAATCTGCGCCGCAGCCAGTTTATCCTGAATCGGGATATTCGGGTCTGTTGTCGGGATTGAATGATCCATGGTCCCCATGGTTTGTGAAGGTTTGCGTACTTTATTGCCTTTATCGCGCAGGCCCTGGAACGCCTGGGGCGACGTGACTTCATGAATAAGATGCATATCGATATACAGAACTCCGGGATAATTGAGTTCCTGCACCACACAGTGCTCATCCCATATTTTTTCGTACATTGTTTTTGGTTTGGACATAATCGGCCTCTTTAACTATTGAACATTTATCATCGCTTAGACATCAAATTCATTAGGATCCAGCCGGTGCAGCAGCATATCGCGCACCGCAGCGCCGCTCGGCACCATCGGAAACACCATTTCTTCCTGCAGAGTCTTGAAAAACAGTTGAGAACCGGTGTATTTTTTCTGTGTCATATCCGTTTCCGTCAGGTTACATGGGTTTCCAGAACCGCCCCGGTGTGCGCGGATGTAACATGCTGCACATAACGCGACAGCCAGCCGGTTTTGACTTTGGCTTTAAACGGCGGCAAAGCTTTGAGCCGTTTTTCAATTTCAGCATCGGACAGGTCCACCTGCAGACGCTGGCGGTTCAGATCAATATGGATCGTATCACCTTCCTGCAGTGCGGCAATGGGTCCGCGTTGCGCGGCCTCGGGACTCACATGCCCGATGCAGGCGCCGCGGGTGCCGCCGGAAAAACGTCCGTCTGTGATCAGCGCCACCTGTTTCCCCAGTCCCCGCCCCATAACCGCAGAAGTCGGTGACAGCATTTCCGGCATGCCCGGACCGCCTTTCGGGCCTTCATAACGAATGACCACCACATCGCCGGCCACCACATCGCCGTCATAGATCGCCTGAATGGCGTCATCTTCGCAGTTATAGATTCTTGCAGGACCGGAAAATTCCCACATGTCCGGATGCACAGCGCCGGTTTTAATGACGCTGCCTTCCGGCGCGAGATTGCCGTAGAGAATAGCCAGACCGCCGGTGGGCGCATAGGGGTCATCCAGGGAACGGATAACCTCACGGTCCAGGACGTTACCGTCTTTGATATTGTTTCCTAATGTCTGTCCCGTAACCGTCATACAGTCAGTCTTTAAAAGCAGCTGCTTTTGCGACAATTCATGCAAAATCGCGGAAATACCGCCGGCCCGGTCCACATCCTGAATGTGAACCGTTTTTGTGGCGGGAGACACTTTGCAGATATACGGCACCTGTTTGGCCAGTTTGTTCAGTTCGCGCAGATCAAGTTCTATGCCGGCTTCCCGTGCGATGGCAAAGGTATGCAGAACCGTGTTGGTCGAACCGCCCATGGCCAGATCCAGGCAAAACGCGTTATGAAACGCGTCCCGGGTCATAATATCACGCGGCTTGATGTCGCGTTCCACCAGTTCCATAATGCGGCCGCCCACCTGCTCGATCAGTTGATCGCGGGCCGGATCAATGGCCAGTATCGTGCCGTTGCCGGGCAGTGCGATACCCAGCGCCTCGCAGAGACAGTTCATGCTGTTGGCTGTAAACATACCGGAACAGCTGCCGCATCCCGGACATCCCGCTTTTTCAAGCTCGATCAGTTTTTCTTCGGAAAGATTCCCTGCCTTGAGTTCACCGACCCCCTCAAACACACTGATCAGATCCGCTTTGCTGCCGTCCGGCAGTTTTCCCGCTGCCATGGGACCGCCGGAGATAAAGATCGTCGGTACATTCAAACGAGCGGCTGCCATCAGCATGCCGGGCACAATCTTGTCACAGTTGGGGATGCAGACCAGCGCATCCAGCTGATGGGCATTGACCACGGTTTCCACCGAATCAGCAATCAGTTCGCGCGACGGCAGACTGTAACGCATTCCGAAATTGCCCATAGCTATCCCGTCATCAACGCCGATCGTGTTGAACTCAAACGGCACACCTCCGGCGGCACGCACCGATTTTTTAACCTTGCGACCGAATTCCTGTAAATGCACATGACCCGGAATAATGTCAATATAGGAATTGCAGCACGCCGATAAACGGCTTTTCAAAGTCTTCATCCTTTAACCCTGTAGCCCGCAGCAAACTGCGGTGCGGCGCTCTTTCAATTCCTTTTTTAACTGTATCTGACCTCATGAGATCCTCTTTTGTTTTATTCAAAGACCCAATCTGAACAACAGAAATTTATCAAATCAGGGAAATTATCGTACAGTGATAATACCTAGGATGGATAGCAGGGATAGCAGTAGAGACACAACAATCCTGTTAGAGGAATTCACAAACTCCCCGTGAATCATCATGATATGTCGTTTATCATAACAGGACATGACTGAACCTCATTCGTAAAATCAATATAACTTACGAAACCCGGTAAAAAATTCCAATAAAAAGGTGAAAAATGAGTAAAAAGTTCGCATCACATAAAATCAACGGGTACGAAAATAAAACATCAGGGGTGAAAAATATTCGCACTGTTCACCAACCATAAGAATTTAAAAAGCATAGTAGCCTGTCTAAATTCCTACAAGTTGTTTATAAACAGTCTATTCCCTTACTGAGAACAAGCAGGCATTCTTGTACATCAGAATATACTGCCATGGCATGATAATTGTATGAATTGTTGGGAGACGGCCTGAAATTGTTTTTTTGAAAAGTCATTAATCATTCAGGAGATGAATGACATGAAAAAAATTTACAGCCTGACTCTTGTCCCCTTTATACTTTTATCGATCTTGCGAATCGCAAAAGCATCATCAGCTATCTCGACGAGCTGATTGCAGATCTGACACAAAACATCAATACCGGCAAAGCCGAAATCCGCTCAAGATCAGAACTCGAAGAATGGCCGTTCTCCGAAAAAATCGATTTAGCAGAGCACTTGCATCAGAACGTAGCGGCAGATAAAGACATTTTTAATCATTTTAAACAGCGCCACCAGCAAAATAAAAATGTTGCTTATTATAAAAACGAATGGATTTATGACATGCACACCAGCGGCGGATATGCTCTGGAATATTCGGAACTGGATACATTTTATCTCTCTGTTCACAACCGAAATCACGCCATTCAATGGCCGTTTGATCCCCCGCTCGCAGATATCAAAGAGACGGGCCTTGTACTGGCAGGATCAGATTATTTCTGGTTAAAGGATACACTGGCACAGACCACATATCCTGTATATTTTATGGACGGTGAACTGCAGACAGGAGAATATGTATACAGTTTGAATTTAAAACACGGCAATAATTTTTAACGAATAGATGCTGCGGAACATCACCAGAATGCACGCGCCCGCGGCACAGAAAAGCTTCCGTGTCCGGTCTGCAATATCCGGACACGGAAAATAAAATGCTGTCATTTTACATCACTGGTCTGCAGCTTTTTCGCTGCGTTTTCAATGCTCTTGACGGTTTGATCAATCCCTGATTTTATTCCCTGCCAGGCGCCGTCACCGGCCTGTTTTAACTGTTCCAAACTTTGTTTCAAATCATAAACCTGCTTTTCCAGTTTCGTGATCTGTTTCTCCAGTTCCTGACGGCGCTTTTCATTGGCCGCGTCAAGCTGCTGTTTGAGACTATCAATCCCTGCATTCATGGACTCGATCTTTTCGTTCAGGGCTTTTTCATATTCCTCGCGCTGCTCCACCGTATAATCCTGGGTGGCCTGCAAAAATTCGCTGCCCTTTTCTTTCACATCACTCAGGCCGGTGCTTTTCTGAGCATCGGACTCACCATCGCCGCAAGCTATAAACATAACGAAAACAGCTGCAATCAACATAAAATGTTTTTTCATACCTTCCTCCACACCTATTGTTTTTAACCAACAATTTTCACCTGGCACTCGTGCTGATAAATGCCGGTGTTTTATTATTCATTCTTTGATTTCAACTCATGCTCTTGATACACCCCTGGCAAACCGATAGTATAGTGCAGAAAATCAGAATTCCCCAATGCACCATGCCCCGGGACCACAATATGCTCATCAGGATAGGCATTCCATGAGAAGCAAAGCGTGCGAATTCAACCAGATGATGCCAGGTTTCATGAACATAAACCGAATCTGTTAGCTGAACAAGCTGGATGTCAGGATTGACGAAAAACGGTTTCGGCCTGTGATCTGCAGGCTGAGCGGCAAACATCTCTATCAAAGCTCCCCAAAAAGCAATCATCAACCCGTAAATCATTCCAAATCCTCAACCGAAACACCAAACATATTCAATTAAAACATATTTTAAAACAATATACAACCCCTGTTGCATTAATACAATATAATAATAAAAATCCCTCCTGCATGCAGGAGGGATTGCTGCGATCAAAATTACTGAATTTCAATCTGCTTGCTCTTGGCTTCCTCAGCTTTGGGTAAGGTCAGCTTTAAGACGCCTTCTGTGTATTCAGCCTTGACTTTTTTGTCGTCAACTTTGCCCGGCAAGGTTACAGACCGCTGAAATGTACCATAGTAGCGTTCTTCAAAGTGAGAGTTTTCATCTTTATTCGTTTCCACTTGTCGTCTCTCGCCTTTCACAGTCAGAACATTATCCTGAATGGAGACATCAATGTCCTTTTTCTCCAGTCCGGGCAAATCCGTCATTACCGTGTAACTGTTTTTATTTTCTTTGACGTCCATCCTTGGCGTCCATACCATGGAATCCTCGGTTTCTCTCAGGAAATCATCAAAAAAACGATCAAACAGTCTCGGGTAACTGGGCCAATTGCGATTATATTTTGTCAGGTTCATAAGATCACCTCCATCTTGTTTTTTACCTCATTTACCTCATTTCACCCTGTTAAAATACAAATCGCATGCCAAATCTTTCAAATCTTCTTATAACTTTGTTTTTAATGTATTTAAAACAAACTATCAAAATACAGCTTTAACTCAAAAATCTGCCACATTTAATTCTTTATATGTCATTATGACATTTCTTTAAGCCATTTGACAGATTCGTGTCAGGTTTAGAAAGAACCAAACTTGAAGGTCAGCACTGCACTCACGCCGCTGACATCACCACGATTCAATCCCTTGAATCCGACTCCGGTCACATAGCGATAACCGGCGCCCAGGTCAGCCCGCATCCATTTAAACACATTGACTTAAAAATGAGCCGACGGTTCGATGAAATAAACCTCAGTCTTTACCCCACTCGTTACCGACGCTTTCAACACTATCGTTCAAATCACCGAATCCCGCTTGTATGGCAGCAGTTTAGTGGAACAGTTCATCCGGATTGGAAACATACTCGAATACCGGGACACAAAGATCCCGGTGCAATGGTTTATCCGAACGGATTTTCAGTGGGATAATATACAGAGGCCGGGAGATTAAAAGACACATCCTGAACGCCCATCATCTTGACGGCGGCAAACAGGGCTTGTCCGGCATGACCGAATGCAACCGCTGTATGATGCGGGAAGCGTTTTTCGATCAATACATGCCGATAAAAGCGTCCCATTTCCGGGATAGCAAACACACCGATACTGCCGAACGATTGGGGATCTATATCAAGAATCTCTCCCTGCGCCACATAGGATTTCAACGCCGTGGAGGCCGTGGACTGTAGCCGGAAAATCGTTGCGTCTCCCGGCAGCAGCTGTCCTTCCAGAGTGCCGCGGGTAATGTCCGGTTGAGACCCGTCTTCCATGAGCCGGTTCATAATCAATTGATACTTCATCTCTGGATCTTTCATACAGGAAGAAGACGCATTGCCGCAGTGAAAGCCCATAAACAAATCCGACAGTTTATAATCTTTCATTGCCTTTTGATTGGCCTCGTACATATCGGCAGGAACTGAATTATTGATATCCAGGATGGCCGGTGGATTTTGCGTGGCACAAATGACCATGTATTCGCTCAGTGCACCATAGATATCCACTTCACAGGCCACCGGTATTCCTTCCCGGGCCAGACGTCCGTTGATAAAACAGGGAACATGCCCGAAATACTTTTCAAACGCCGGCCAGCATTTGTTGGCGAAAACAGCATACGAAGAAACGCCCAGATTGTCATGCATAAATTTACGCAGCGCCACCTCATACTGGGCCAGTTTTTCAATCAGGTCCGGATAATTGTTGCCGGTGCCCAGTTCTTTGGACATATCAGAAGCAATAGCCTTGATTTGTGAATCACCTTTGGCTTCCTGTACAATATCGTACAGATCCAGCTCGCTGTTTTCCATAATCTCGATACCGAGATCAAAGAGCGGTTTAATGGGCGCATTACAGGCCAGAAAATCCTGGGGACGCGGACCGAATGAAAACACTTTCAACTTTGCCAATCCGAGCACGATACGGGCAACCGGGAGAAAATCATTCATCATATCGGCCACCGTCTGAGCGTCGCCGACCGGATACTCCGGGATATACGGATTCAGGCTGCGCAAACCGGTGCTGTAGGATGCATTTAGCATGCCGCAATAGGCATCACCGCGGCCCTGAATCAGGTCATTTTGCGATTCCTCGGCTGCCGCCGCCAGCATAGCGGGACCATCAAACTTTTGTATCAGCAGGGTCGTCGGTCCTTCAGGACCAAAATTCCCGAGATACACAGCAAGTGCGTTCACATTTTTTTCATTGATTTCCTTTAACGCCGCAGGTACATCTGCTTCGCTTTCAATGATCGTCTCAATTTCCGTGACCTCGATTTTATCTTCACAGGCTTTGAGCACAGCCTTTCGGCGTTTCCGGGACAGTTCAATCGGGAAACAATCCCGGCTGACCGCCACAAGGCCCAGTTTCACCTCTGGAATATTCTTCATGGATCACTCCTTTCACAAAACAGCCGCTGTCGTAAACCGGGACAGCGGCTGATTAGAGTCTGATTATTGATTTAATGATTTACCAGAAAATAACGTAAAACGCAACCACCACACCGAGAATGATAACGGTATGGATAACGTCCCATTTGTTCCACTGGCGCGGGTTTCTGCTTTTTGTTCATCTGTAATCGAGTAAAAGGTCATTCCTCTCAGCTGTTCTTTGGACGGCTTTTTGGTAAACAAACTGACAACCAAGACCGTCACAACCGAAAAGACAAATAAAAATTCAGAATAATGCAGCCAGTTAATTTCAACAAACTTGTAAAGCAGACTGCCCTGGGCGAACATGTCACTGAAAATAACCGCCACAAGCCGGATCATACCCAAAACAAATCCGGACACCATTCCCACATAACCTCCGGTGGGTGTCACGCGTTTGGAAAAGATACCCAAAAAGAAAACAGCGGCGATCGGCGGTCCAATCAACGATTGCACTTCCTGCAGGTATTCATAGAGTACATTGGCAATGAGTTTCATCACCGGAATCCAGACAATACCGAGGACCACAACAACAGCGGTAGCAATACGCCCCACGCGCACGAGATGTTTTTCTGTAGATTCGGGTTTGTATTTTTTATAAAAATCCACGGTGAACAATGTCGCTGATGAATTGAATAGCGATGCCAGTGAGCTCATGAGAGCGGCCACCAGTCCCCCGACCACAATTCCTTTGATTCCGGCCGGAAGCAATGTTGAGACCAGAGTTGGAAACGCCTGATCAGCGCTTTCAATATTGATGATCCCTCTTTGATTCAGGGCAAAGGCCACCATACCGGGTACCAGGAAAATGAAAACCGGCAAGAGTTTCAGATAACCGGCAAACAGGGTTCCGCGGCGCGCCTGCTTGATATTCTGAGCGGACAAGGTTCTTTGTACAATGTACTGGTCCGTACACCAGTACCAGAATCCGATAATCGCGGAACCGAACAGCACACCGGTCCAGGGAAATTGTTCATCGGTAGCCGGACGCACCAGATCCAGATTATCACCGACCGCGGATGCCATTTCTCCCCAGCCGCCGATTTTAACCAAACCGACAATGAGTATCACCAGTGAGCCAAAGACCAGCACCGGCGCCTGCAAAACAGAGGTATACAAGACCGCTTTCATGCCGCCAAAAATGGTAAACAGTCCGGTAATAATAACCAGAGATAAAGCGCCGATCCAGAAAAAGTCGATGCCCATAAAAGACTCGATACCCAACACGGTTTTAAAGACAACGCCGCCTGCGTACACCGTTACGGACACTTTGGTCAACACATAACTGACCAGAGAGACAATGGATAAAAAAGAACGCGATTGCGAATTGTAACGCCGTTCCAGAAATTCCGGCATGGTAAACACCTTGCTGTGCGCGTAAAACGGCACAAACACCCAGCCAAGCACCAGGATAATCCAGGCATGCATTTCCCAATGCGCCATGGCCATACCAGACTCATACCCGGCTCCGGCCAATCCCACAAGATGTTCAGAGCCGATATTCGACGCAAAGATCGAAGCGCCGATGGCGATCCATCCGGCATTTTTTCCAGCCAGAAAGTAATCTACGGTATTGGAATCCTTTTGCCGCAGCACCCACCAAATGATGCCGAACAGACCCAGAAAAACAATCCCAATACAAACCAGTCAAGACTTCCAAATTCAACCATTCAATAGTCCTCCACGTTTAATCATATGGTTTGTAAAGCGTGAAATGATTTTATTTACGATGCATATCAATATTTATAATTCGGTAGCAATATAATAAATATATATTAATTTGAAAAATAAAAAGCAAAATAAATGTGGACGTTCACAATTTTATACTTTTCCAAGATCTCGCGCGCCGCCAGACACTGTTCAATACTGATGCCCAGGGGGTTTTCCATATACATGTCTTTGCAGGCGCGCGCCGCAGTTAGAGAAATCGGCACATGCCAGTGATCCGGCGTGGAAATATGCACCGCATGCAGCACATCCGGACGCCAGGAGTTCACGGAAATCGGCATAATCCGAACGTCAATTCTAATTTGCATCATAAATCCAAAAACCGCTCATACCGGCAGTCACCGGATGGCCGGACCGGTTGATACAGACTTTGAAGCAGTGGCGCTTGCCGTGACCGGTTTTGCCTTTATCCCAGATGGCCCCGATTAGCTGCTGATACTCCGGCCAGTCATGAAATGTAGCACCGGCGGAATGAAAGAGCACAAAACCATTACCACGGCGCACAAAATCAAGCAGCGCCTGTTCCGCCTCACGACCCCACTGCCGTCCGTTTACATCCGGCCAGGCTGACCAGGTGCTTAGCACAACATGATACTGTGACAATTGCCGGTGATTCAGGTCATCAGAACGCAGGGTTTTGTCGATTGTGAATCGGGGATGGTCGTTGTAGAGTTTTTCAAGAACCGGTGTTGTCGACTGCCAGTCGTGGTTGTTGCGTCCGGTTATCAGCAGCACGCTTAATGAATCGGATAAAAGCGGACGGCAAAAGTATAATAAAGCCATGCCAAGAATTATTGTTCGAATCATAATAATTGAAACGTTTAAATGAAATGTTTTTACAATTATACAAAATAAATTTGCGATTGTCAAGAAATCAAATATAATAAAAGTCTATCAAGTAAATTTCAGCATAGTAAGTAGTAAGAAGAAAAAGACAAACGAACAAAGACAATGTGGGTTTTTATAATAGGGTTTAAAATTTCTTGCATTCAGGGTTTGAAATGGCTATGTTCATAAAATTTAAAACAATATCAACAGGGAGCGAAGAGATGAAGCGGACAGCACTTGCAGTTATACTGTTGGTCATCGGTTTATTCGTCATGTGTCAGCAGGAAACAGATACGCCGGAAACCAGGAGCGCTGATGTCATTGTTTACGGCGGCACATCCGGAGCCGTGACCACAGCCGTACAGGTCACCCAAATGGGCCGATCGGTGATCATGGTATCCCCGGACAAGCATCTGGGCGGCTTGTCGTCTTCGGGACTGGGATTTACCGATACCGGGGACAAGAGTGTGATCGGGGGACTTTCGCGTGAATTTTATCAGCGCATTTACAATCATTATCAGAATCCGGATGCATGGACCTGGCAGAATAAAGAGAATTACGGCAATGTGGGACAGGGTACGCCCGCGATTGACGGCAGTCAGCGCACCATGTGGATATTTGAACCGCATGCGGCTGAATCGGTGTTTGAGGACTTTGTCAGAGAAAACGATATCACCGTTATTCGTGATGAATGGCTGGACCGCGAAACCGGCGTCCGGATGACAGACGGACGCATCGATTCCATCATCACACTCAGCGGCAACATCTATAAAGGCAAGCTGTTTATCGATGCCACCTATGAAGGCGATCTGATGGCAGCCGCCGGTGTGAGCTATACGGTGGGGCGCGAATCCAATGCAACCTATGATGAAAAATGGAACGGCGTACAGAAAAGCGTTTTTCATCATGGACATAATTTCGGCAATATGAACATCAGTCCGTATATCAACCCCGGCGATCCGAACAGCGGCATGCTGCCGCGGATATCAACCGAGGATCCCGGAGAAAACGGAGAGGGCGATGACAGGGTTCAGGCCTATTGCTTCAGAACCTGCCTCACAAAAGTGGAAGAAAACCGGGTCCCGTTCAAAAAGCCCAAAGGTTATGATGCATCGCAATACGAGCTGCTGCTGAGGATTTATGATGCCGGCTGGCGCAGTACATTTCATAAATTCGATCCCATCCCCAATCTGAAAACAGATGTCAACAACCACGGTCCGTTCAGTTTTGACAATATCGGTATGAATTACGACTATCCGGAAGCCTCGTATGAACGGCGCAGAGAGATCATCAAAGAACACGAGACCTATCAAAAAGGACTGCTGTATTTCATTGCCAACGATCCCCGCGTACCGGAGAAAACCCGGACGGAAATGCAGAAATGGGGACTGGCCAAAGATGAGTTTCAGGACAACGGCCACTGGCCGCATCAGTCGTATATCCGTGAAGCCCGGCGCATGATCGGCGGGTTTGTCATGACCGAACACGAAATCATCGGGAAAAGCCAGGTGCAGGAATCCATCGGTATGGGCTCTTATACCATGGATTCGCACAATGTGCAGCGCTATATCACCGGGGATGGCTATGTGCAGAACGAAGGCGATATCGGTGTACATCCCAAAACCCCCTATCAGATCGCCCTGGGCTCCATTTTACCGAAAAAACAGGAATGCAGCAACCTGCTGGTCCCGGTGGCGGTATCCAGTTCACACATCGCATTCGGTTCCATCCGTATGGAACCCGTGTTTATGATTCTGGGGCAAAGCGCAGGCGCAGTTGCAGCGCTGGCGGTTGAAAAAGACATGCCTGTTCATGACCTGCTGTATGCAGAGATCAAAAATGTTCTTTTGGAATACGGTCAGATTCTGCAGCAGAGACTATAGAATGTATGATTCAGGGCCATCCGACGGCAAAACAAAGAGTTGATCGGCCCGGAGAACATCCGGGCCGTTTTTGCTGAGGGTATAATTTTGGCTTTTCCGATTCACTCCCCCCCTATTTTTTTATCCGTAAAGCAACCATATGCGCAAATTCCGGCAGCATCAGCCTGGTCCGGGATGCGAATTTCTCTATCCCGCTTTTCAGCACTTTGCCGGTGAACGGGGAGACAAAATCATAGTGATACTCCCCTTCGGACAAATCCAGCTTGATCCAGTCATTGCCCACACCGGTGAAAATAACAGCGTACTGTTTTCCCGGTTCCGAGATACCCTGCCACTGCAAACCGGGCGCATGAACCACCGCCTCATGATCCGGTTGCATCCGGATAAAATCGAATGAATGAATAAACTTGCGCAGAACAGCGAGCTGCCGGCGCAGCCGGGGACTGCCGCCGCCGGGCGCATCGTTGTCGCCGCTGCCGGCCTCGGCGCCGACAAAAAACGAGTAATCCAGATTGTTAAACAGCGCGCCGCCGGCCAACATGAACTGCCAGGCCTGACGCAGATAGGTGGTGTCCGAACTGCCGGCAAATCCGGATTCGTCAAATCCGATCGGCCGCTCCCAGGCCATATTCATCCACACCGCCTGCGGCCAGGCATAATGGAAATTGATGATCGAAATCTGCTCATCCACATGCGCAATGGAATGTTTGAAATTGGTATAGTTTTGCGCAATCAGATGCTGTTGGGGCAGGGACTTTTCGGTTTCTACAATGGTTCGCGCCATGACGTTCTGCCATTCAAGAATAGCATCCGAAGCTCGTTCCGCCCATTTGAACCAGTCGCCCTCTCCAGGCCGCGGATCGAGTGAGCGCAGCGTGCGCATCACCCTGACCGGATCATCCGCCCACGGTTCGTTCTGGATTTCGTAAAACACATTGTCGAATTCGTTCAGTTCCGTGACGATCTTTTGCACCAGTTGTTTCTGAAAGCCGGTCAGGGCGCCGTTTTTTAGCGTATTGGATTTTTTCCGCTGCAAATCCGGGGGAATATCATTAATATTGTTGCCCGGATTGAACGGATTGCGCTCCCAGTAAGCGTCCTGATAGGTGGAACAGAACAGAGTCACTTCGACCAATATCCCCAGTTCCTGCGCACGCGCCACAAACGCTCGCAAGCGCCGGAAATAATCCGGATTCCATTGCGAAAGATCAAACTTTTTTTCACCGGCGTACAGTCCGGGTTCCGCCACCCGCTTCCAGGGCGCCAGAAACCGGCCCGTGTCCGGCGCCAGCGTGTTGTTCCCGATGCCGAAACTGCCCGGGATTTCCACATACGAGCCGGTGAATAGTCGCGTATAATTCATGCCGTCATTGTGGAGCGTGTTCAGATAGAGATCATAGTCAAAATCCGCATTCAATACCGCGCCGTAATGTTCCGCCGAGGTGATGAGCACCGTGGGTTCACCGTTATAGATGAAATAATGCGGATTCTCGGGATGCAGGGCCAGCGGAGCGGCGGCGAGTCTGAGAACTGCCAATCCTAAAACCAGTACACATGTCATGTTTTTCCTGGTTTGACCTCGTGTTTGCAACAGCGTTTCATAGTGTCCGAATACAGCGTGAGGCGGGTTGATGATTTTAATAGTAATAAATTTTATCGACATTCAAAAGCAGAAAATCATGGACAGGCGCCTGAGCCAGGCTATCGACACGGATGTCTTTGCGCTCATAACCGGTAAAAACATCCCGCCGCAACAGAAAAATGATATTTTCATTGATATTCGTATTAATTTTGAATAACTTCTTTTAAATACTCGTCATAAACTGCATACTCTCTGGTTTTTGAATCCATATGAGATGCAGCATTTGCTTGCTCACCATTAGCAGGAGAACAATATGACAGACCCATCCAAAGAAAAAAGTATACTGGAAGAATCAAGAGATATAATTTCTCAGCTTAAAGAAATGGAACACTATTCCACAAATAACATAGAAAAGCTATCAGAATTCTGGCTTGTTTTAGATGATAAACTTGACCAGAAAGAATTTGCGGGCAGAATGGAGAAAATTCTATCCCATCAAAATGCTTTCCATGATGAAATCAGCTCTCTTATCGCCGACTATGAGATTGAATGTAATCGCATTGCGCAAGAGACGGAATGATCAACAAACAGGCTGTCCTGAAATTCAATAATACGGACAAGGACATTGAACTCAGATTGTAAAACAGCCGTTTTTTCTCCTCAAACCGCCAGCAGATGGTAACAATACTCCTCCGCACCGGATATCAATGTCCCAACACAGCCCACGACCGGAATCGATATGTCCGATCACAGGATTAATAATCCCCAAGCGCAAGGACCACATACGTCCCCGGCCGGAGGCCAGGGACGAGATGGATGACGGAAATCAGTTGAACGGATCATGCAGGGGCTCTGCCCCTGTCAAGGCAGGTTAATAACCTAATATTAAAAAAATTGACAGAAATTAAAAAAATGAAAATCTCAGGACAGGCTGCGTGACCAAGGTCTCGGAATCTGATGTCTCCGAACAGCTCCCGACCGGGATCGATAGCCCATACGATCAGCACATGAAAAATAACGCGGTCTATTGACCGCCCTTTTTAACAATGCGACCACAATCCCAACAGGTCCGGCATATCCAGAAATACTTTTACAAACCAAGGCTCTTAAGGTACTGTGCAGACAAAAGACAGAAGACTTGAAACTATAATCCGGTCACACAACTGTCGGCGCATTCACCGGATATAATATTTGAAGGAAAAGCACTCTCTAACACACTTGACCAAGCCTTTGAATCCCTGCCCGAACGCCATCACCTCATATTCTATATGAACCGCTATGAGCATTTAGCATATAATGAAATCACCAATTCATGATATTTCCGTCAAAACCGTAGAAACCCAAATGGGCAGGACTTGAATCCTATCGCGAGCAATTAACAAACTATACAATTGCTGTGTAAAGCTCATCTCTCGATTCATTGTCAGGGTAAAAGTGGATTCACGGGTATTATAAAGGTAACCTGTGTTCAACCAACTGTTGGTATCTTGATATGCAACCCCCAATTATCATTCGATACAAAAAACGCAGTACCTCAAATCACCATCCTTGGAACAAGCATTTAATCATCAGAGGTTTCTATTATGCATCATTTAAAAGTGTTTTCTATTTTCCTGATCCTGTTTATTATAACCGCTCTTTATGCCGATCCTTGGCAGGGACTGGAGCATGCCAAAAAGCAGATCGAAACGATACGTAAAGCTGATCTTACGGTCCAGGTTATCGACCGCGAAGGGAATCCCGTAAAAGGAGCCGAGGTTAACGTAACGATGCAGGAGCATGCGTTTCCCTTTGGCAGTGCGATTGCCGCGACGATGGCTTTTACCCCTGACGGACCGAATCCCGAGATGTGGACCTATCTTGAAAAATTTAAACAAAACTTTAACAGCGCGGTCATGGAAAATGCTATGAAATGGTACGGCATGACCCATAATGACGGATCTCCGGATACCGTCTCACGGGCCAAAATGTGGCAATGCGCTTACTGGCTGGAAGAAAACGGCATCGAACTGCGCGGTCATAACGGATTATGGCCGAGCTGGAGGTTCAGTCCGGATTTTATCCATGACCTTCGCCTCCAACCTGAAGCTTTGCGCGCCGAGGTCAATAAACGCATTGACGAAACCGTGAATATGTTCAAGGGACGGCTAACCGACTGGGATTTGATCAATGAACCGGCGCATCATCGGGATATTATCAATATTTTCGGCGAAGATGTGGTCATTGACTGGTACGCCCGCGCGCACCAACTCGATCCGGAAACCCCGATGTATGTCAATCAATGGGCGGTGTTTAATGATGTGTATCATAAAAGCTTTTTAAAATGGGTTGAACTGCTGGCATCCAGCGAACGCGCTTCTCTGGACGGTATCGGGATTCAGGGACATTCCAAAGTCGAGTTTTATCTGCAACCCGGCATGCAGAACTCTATCTGGCAGAAACTCAACACCTATGCGGAATTCGGCCTACCCATCAAGATCACCGAGTTTGATCTGGAAGGGTACAAGGGAGAAGATGTGCAGGCACAGGCACTTGAGAACGCTCTCATCCTGTTTTTCAGCCATCCGGCTGTTGAAGGATTTACCCTGTGGGGATTCTGGGACGGCAAACACTGGCGCAATATGCCACAACATTCCTTTACCGGGAAGAGCGAACAGGCCGGATTCTGGCGTGAGGACTGGACGGAAAAACGGGCGGCCAAAGTCTGGCGACGTCTGATCTTTGACGAATGGTGGACCCGTGAATCCGGTAAAACAAGCGGAGCAGAGGCTGAATTTCAAACCCGCGGATTTTTAGGGTCATACGAAATAACAGCAGCGCACAAACAGCAATCCCAAACTGTCACCGCGAAATTGACCCGTGAGGGTCAAACAGTGGTGATAACACTGCAATAATGAATAAACTCCAGACTGCGAGGCCGATCATGTTTCTGATAAAACACCGCATGCTTTTAGTGCTGTTTGTTTTTCCTGTTGTCACTTTATTTGCCGCCGAACCCTGGACCGGTCTGGAACAGGCGCGTGAAAGAATCAACAAAATCCGTAAAGCCGAACTGGGGGTCAGGGTCTTTGATGCTGACGGCAACCCTCTCCCGGATGCAAACGTGACCGTCAGCATGCAAAAGCACGCCTTTCCGTTTGGCTGCGCCATAAGCGCTACAAATGCATTTACTCCCGAGGGACCCGATCCGGACATGCAAACTTATCTCGAAATATTTCAGGAAAATTTCAATGAAGCGATCATTGAAAACGGCATGAAATGGACCGGGATGAATAATCATGACGGCTCGGTGAATACACTCACACGTATGAAAACCTGGCAGTGTATTTCGTGGCTGGAGCGCAACGACATCCCTCTGCGAGGCACCAATGTGTTATGGCCCAGCTGGCAATGGTCTCCCAAATATCTGCACGACCTGCGGCTGCAGCCGGAAATATTGAAACGGGAAATCGACCGGCACGTGGATGAGGCACTGAATATGTACCGGGGACATTTGATAGACTGGGATTTTGTCAATGAACCGGTGCATCACCGGGATTTTATCAATATATTCGGACGTGACATTATGATCGACTGGTACAAACGAGCCCATGAACTAAATCCGAAGACGAACATGTATGTGAATCAATGGGCCGTGCTGAACGACGTGTATCATAACGGCTTTAAAAAGTGGATCCGCTATCTCCTGGCCCACCCGGAGACGTCTCTGGACGGTATCGGCATTCAGGGACACATGACAGTGGAGCAGTGCACCGATTCCACTACACTTGCCGCGGTCTGGTCAAAGCTTAACGAATATGCCGAATTCGGTCTGCCAATCAAGATCACAGAATACGACGTGGAAGGATTCAGAGGCGAGGACCTTCAGGCAGAGGCGCTGAAAAATGCTCTTACTCTGTTTTTCAGTCACCCTGCTGTACAAGGATTTACCATCTGGGGATTCTGGGACGGTCGTCACTGGCGCAATATGCCGCAATTTTCATTCGCCGGTGTAAATGAAAAAGCAGGGTTCTGGCGCCAGGATTGGAGCGAAAAACCGGCGGCCAAAACATGGCAGCGCCTGATTTTTGATGAATGGTGGACGCAGGTATCCGGCCAGACCGATGAGGATAACGGAACATTCCGTACCCGCGGATTTCTCGGTGATTATCAGATCATGGTCGTTTATAATAACAACATGCAAACAACCTCTTTATCACTTTCGCATGATGGAGCCCGGGTGCGGGTGGAATTTCCGTAAGCATCTCCCGCCTGAAAATCGGACATCAATCCATCAGGCGGGCATTGTATTGTCTCGGGCCCGCCTGATATGCCTTGAATTTAAATCCGTTTCCCCCGGTTTAGTGTAGAGGAATACATAGCGGTCCCAGGGATTATAAACCAGCATTTCCTCACCCCGACTTTTAAAACAATCCACAGGTATACAATGATACCATCCCTGGCGTTTATCTCCTTTTTCCGGCAGCAGACCGGGCAATTCTCTAAAGCGTCTGCCGTCATCGTTCCAAAGCATTCCGCCGTTGATTTCATCCAGACCGTCGCCATCGATATCGCCAACACACGGAATATAAGCAGGACACTGTCTATATTGATCCCAGGGATTCATGTAGGTTCACATGACTTTAAGCTGATCATTGAATGCCAGAACACGGGTGGCGAGTTTGATTACAAAATCGCGTGGCGATCCGGGCGCAAGCAACACAGCGATGAGAATCCGCTGGTGCACCCAGTTGGCGCTGCTGCCGCTATCTTTATTTTTTTCAAATCACCTATCTCAAGCGAACCGGCTGCACCAGAGCTCCATTTGTCGCCACATCCCAGGCGGCAAACCGGATCCATTTTTTACCGTTGGTCTCGAATGGAATCTCAAAGCGTTTGCTGCCAAAAGGCGGCAGATCGGTCGCGGAGATGACACGCCGGTTTGTTTTTTCACCGTCACCCCACACAATCTCGACAAAGTCGAGTGGAAACGTCCATTCAACATCGGCGATAACGGTTCTTTTGTTTCCGGTTCCCCGGATTTCATAAAACGGGATAAGCACCTCGCCGGATGTTACGAAATAATCGCCCTGCTTGAGCGTGTTGATAATAGAACTCATGTCATCAAGGGTGGGAATACTGTCCAGTTTGATATAGTTCACCGGAGACATCCCATAAGCATCATCAAAAGGAGGCTTGCCGCGATCTCCTTTATCGGACCGGGCTTCCGAAATAGCCAGTGCAA
Organism: candidate division KSB1 bacterium; assembly: GCA_034521575.1. Taxonomy (NCBI): domain Bacteria; kingdom Pseudomonadati; species Candidatus Zhuqueibacterota bacterium. Next base: position 576,303 of record JAXHMJ010000003.1, on the reverse strand, counting down.
ATTTGGGTGACAGACCTTTTTTCGCCATCCAGTTATTGGTTTTATTCCAAAGGTTGAGAAATCTGTATTCTCCCAATCGCTGCTCGGAGGCATCAATACCCATTCCCCAGCGGTACCCAAGACTGAAATAATTCTCGTGCAGAAATTGCGGCTCATCCTTGATCGCTTCGGGATACCCGGTCGAACGTTTGGTATTGGGATGCGGCATGGAGATGAGAGCATTTTCACGTTCCGTCATAGCCATCATGTCCTGTGGTGTTTTTAAATTGTAAACCGTGCCGTATACCGGGTGCGGTGATGCAAGAGGCTGTCCGGGATCACGTTCGGGCCGCCAGTAAACGGGCTTTGGAAAAAGAATATCATAATGTCCGCCCATAAACGGCGGACGTCCGCCGGTGCTGTTTTCATCATTCGGTATAACCAGAAAGTCTCTATCCGATTGCCGACGGGCTGCCTCGTAATATTCTTTTAGATCTTTTAAAAACAACTCACCCCGGTCATGTCGCCCGGGGCCGCGGGCACCATCGATGATACTGAAAATGTCGATTCCGATTGATTTAATGGTCGCGATATCATTAATCCGGCGATCAAATCCGCCCAGTTCTTTGAGACGCTTGACCAGACCGACGTGATAGTGATGTCCCATCACCTTGTAACCCGGAAGCGGTTTGAACTTGTCATGATGGGTAAACGTGAGCGCCCCGTTGACCGCCTGGTCACCGGATTCCGGATGTATATAATAAAACAGCGGCATACGCTGCCAGGTGCCGGGACGCGCGCTGTAAAGCGCAAAATTATGATAATATTCAGGGTCCTGTTCCTGTTCAGCCTGACGCATACCAAAAGAAAATGTTTTATCGCTGTCTTTGCGGTACCAGCTGTAACCGAGATTTTGTTCTGATTCACGGGCCCAGTAAAATCTGTGAGGCGGCGGGAACGCGGCTATGGAACCGTTCTGCAATTCCGCAGAGATCAAACGATTGCTGCTTTTAACAATAGCGGGCAATTTATCCTCGGGACCTCCAAGAAGATAATCTTGCCAGTTTTTGGCAATATCCCGCCATACCAGACGTGAAGACGAGTGAACCGGCAATCCCCGGAGACCGGCGTCATATTTGAACGCCGCAGAAGGATGGTCTGTTTTGGCAACCAGCATCTGTCGGACCAGATTTGAACCTTTAAAGACGTCAAACTGCAAATATCCTGCAAAGATGCCCGTTGTGACGCCGGGGAAGGTTATTTTTAGACGGGCGCCATTTGTGCGCACTGTGCAGCCTGCTGCTTGATAATTCGCGGTTGCCCGGGTGATCTCCTCGGGTTTACGAGGCATACCCGGGTGATTGGCATAAGGTTCCGTAGCGGGAATAGATGTTGTGTGGGAGCGTGGTGGTTCGTCCTGAATATAAAGGGGAGCATCCCAGAAGGCGTCCCATTTGATCTCGTTTAATTTTTCCGGCGTCAACTCTACACCCATTTTTTTCAAAGGCTCGGTTTGCTGCTGAGTGACTCGTCGAACTCCTGAGACAATACGAAATTCAGGATAGACGTTCCTGGCAAGAACGCGCCAGGGTTCATTGGACGTTTGAATCGCCAGCTCATGAATCATAGGTGTTTTGTCGGTAATAGAAAAACGAATACGCACGGTATTATCCGGGTCTCCCTGCCAGGTGACAGTCAAAATATCATCTGCAACATTTGCAGTGAGTCCGGATTGGGATTTATATTCTGTCATATCACAATTCAAAGCGTCCGCTTGTGCTGTCATTGCGATAAAAAAGGCAGTTATAACAAACATTCTCATGAATAGTTTCAAGCTTTTATACATCTCTATTTTCTCCTTTTTTCATTTGTCACAGGTTCAGATCAAGATGAAGATTCATCCTTCTTTGCCAATAATTTATACCTTTCGAAATTCATATCTCAAAAACATCGGCAGCTTACAAATTCCGAAAGCAAGATCAAAAACCGGCAGCAGTACCGGTGACGGTTAAAGCGTTCAATCCACGGTTTATCCGTTCAATGATGATAAACCCAGTTTGATCATCAACAAGCCGTCTCGCATATTGTAGCGCGGTTTTACCGCAACCCTCACTGGCATTGGAGATTACAAAAAGACCGGAGCAGCGTTTACACACACTCCCAGGGAATCTGTTTATGGATACATTCGATCAGAATGCTTCCCCGAATATTAAAGTGTGAAAAACAATTCCGGTCTATAGAGCAGAGGCAGAAAGTGACACCAGGATTTGACGCGCTTGTAATGATTCGAAAAATCAGCCAGTTTGTCAAAGATTTTACAGATATGATATCCATCTGTACAAAGAGTCAGCAATATATTTGAGTCTCTTTATCTAAGCATTTAAACCGAAAAAATCAAGGCAAATCATTGTAAACAAATGTAAATTCTTTATCAGTATCGGAAATAACTATTGTTATCCCGGTTAAATTTTTTTATCATAAACAAACAGTAAATTCACATTTTTATAGCAATTATCATGAAAGCACTGGTTCTCACAGGCATTAACAAACTCGAATACAAAGAGGTTCCAGACCCGAAAATCAATTCGGACGAGGTGCTGGTCAAGGTTAAAGCCGTCGGAATTTGCGGCAGCGATGTCCACGGCATGGACGGCAGTTCCGGAAGGCGCCAGCCGCCGGTGATCATGGGACACGAAGCCTCGGGCATCATAGCTGAAACCGGCTCTGAGGTACAGGGATGGCATACCGGAGATCAGGTCACGTTTGACTCGACCATTTACAAACTGAACGATTGGTACACGCTCAAAGGCTACTATAATCTGAGCGATAATCGCAAAGTACTCGGTGTATCCTGCGATGATTATAAACTGGACGGCGCCCTGGCGGAATACGTCAAGGTACCCGCTCATATCCTTCACCGCATCCCGGATGGCGTGTCATTTCCGGAGGCCGCCATGGTCGAACCCCTGGCGGTGGCAGCGCACGCGGTCGAATTGACACCAATTGAACTGAACGACACCGTCGTGGTGATCGGCGCCGGCATGATTGGTCTGGGCATTATTCAAATTGTCAAGACCAGGGGCGCCGGACAGATCATCGCGGTTGACCTTGCCCAGGATAAACTCGATATTGCAAAACGCGCCGGGGCCACATACACCCTCACGCCTGAAGAACAGGACATTCATCAGGTTATTCAAGACCGGACTCGTAACCGCGGGGCGGATATCGCCTTTGAAGCCGTGGGTATTTCAACAACGGTCAAGCAATCTATTGATGTTGTCAGACGCGGCGGCCGGGTCACCCTGGTTGGCAATGTCACACCTGTAACCGAATTCCCGTTACAGTCCGTGGTCACCCGGCAAATCCGGGTGCAGGGAAGCTGTGCCATTTGCGGAGAATACCCGGCCGTACTGGATATGCTGGCACGCAAACAGATCGATGTCAATCCCCTGCTCAGCGTCAAAGTACCACTGTCAGAAGGTGCAGAATGGTTTCACAGACTTTATAACCGGGAAGCGGGACTGATCAAAGTCATTCTGGAGCCGTAAAACAAAGGACATTATGAAAGTCAAAACTGCAATTGTGGGGCTGGGAAAAGTCGCCCATCTGCACGCCAAAGGCCTGGTAAACGCCGAACACTCTGAATTCACCGCCGTATGCAGCCGGAGCATAAACAAAGCGCAGGAATTCGCTGCGCAGTATGGTGTTCAACCCTATGATGATCTGGAACAGATGATCCATGAAACGGATATTCAGGTTCTGGTTATCTGTACGCCCCACCCGTTTCATGCGGACCCGGTACTGACCGCGGCACAGCACGGTGTGCACTCGTTGATCGAAAAACCCATGGCGGCCTCGCTTCAAGACTGCGATGCCATGCTCGAAAGCGCCGAGAAACACAATGTGACGCTGGGCGTGGTCAGTCAGCGCCGGTTCTATGAGCCTGTACAGCGTATGCGCAAAGCCATTGACAAGGGCAAGATCGGCATACCGGTTCTGGGCAACGTGATCATGTATGGATGGCGCGACCGCGATTATTACGACAGCGACGCCTGGCGGGGCACCTGGGACCTTGAAGGCGGCGGCGTGCTGGTCAATCAGGCGCCGCATCAACTGGATCTGTTTCAATGGTTCATGGGCGATATCGATCAGGTATTCGGTGTTTGGAAAAACTTGAATCATCCTTACATCCAGGTGGAAGATACAGCGGTCGCCGTGGTCAGCTTTAAAAATAACGCTGTCGGCAATATAGTGGTCACCAATTCGCAAAAACCGGGACTTTACGGCAAGGTGCATGTGAACGGCAACAACGGCGCCATGATCGGTGCACAAACCGAAGGCGGCGCCATGTTTATCGCCGGGACCTCGGATATCCAGGAACCGCCTTTAAATGATATCTGGACGATTTCGGGCGAAGAACAACAACTGACAAATATTTCAGAAGCAGGATACTGAGTTTTTCAACTCGATCAATGCCACAGAGTATTATATCCAGAAACAGGATGAGGATTTTTGCCGGGCTGTGCTGAACCATAAAGCGCCCATCCTGCCCGCCGCTGAAGGACGAATTACGGTTGAATTGTTCACCGCCATTTACCGGTCAACCCGAAAAAACAAGCCGATCGCGTTTCCATTAAAACCGGAATAGTATGAATCTGTATTGTTTCTACCGGAAGATCCGACCCGGTACTTGACCAGTGGATCTCTTGCAATCAAGATCAGGAGCTGTTATGAGCGAAACATATATGTTATTCAGTGTGGCACTGGGTATTCTCATTCTGCTGCTTCTCGTACTCAAACTGAAAATCCACGCCTTTCTTTCACTGCTCATCACCAGTATGTTCGTCGGGTTGATCACAGGAATGGATTTAACCGCGATTGCCAAGAGCATCGAAGACGGTATGGGCAATACGTTGGGCTTTGTCGCCACCGTCGTGGGACTGGGCGCCATTCTCGGACAGCTGCTGGAAGCCTCCGGCGGCGCGGAATCCATTGCACATACCATGCTGAATAAATTCGGAAAGGAAAAAGCACCCTGGGCGCTGGTAATCACCGGATTTATTTTATCCATCCCCGTATTTCTGGATGTGGGCTTTGTCATTCTCGTGCCTATCATTTATGCCCTGGGGCGGGAAACCAAACGCTCGCTTTTGTTCTACGCTATCCCCCTGCTGGCCGGGATGGCGGTCACACACGCATTCATCCCCCCTACGCCCGGACCGGTTGCGGTTGCAGAAATTTTAGACGCCCAGCTGGGCTGGATCATCCTGCTGGGAGTGATTGTCGGTTTCCCGACAGCAATTGTGGCAGGCCCGTTATTCGGCAAATACATCAGCAAAAGAATCACGGTCAGTCCGCCGGACTATTTCACCGACCACCAGAATGCCCCAAAACCGGACGTGTATCCGTCATTCAGGACGGTAATCATCATTATCGCTCTGCCTCTGCTCCTGATTATTTTGCATTCGATAACTGAGGTTCTGTACCAAAACCAATTCTTGATCAGCGAACCGGTTTACAAAATATTTGCTCTGATCGGACATCCGTTCTTTGCCCTCACCCTGGCCACTCTCATGGCCCTCTACGTTTTGGGTATTAAAAAGGGGTTCAGTAAAGAAAAATTATCCGAACTGTCGGGCAAAGCTCTGGGACCGGCCGGATTGATCATCCTGGTAACCGGCGCCGGTGGTGTATTCAAACAGATTTTAATTGACAGTGGAGTCGGGGAAATGCTGGCGAAGAATATGGTGAATTCCAGTCTGCCCCCCATTGTTTTGGCATATTTGCTGGCCGTGGTGGTGCGAATCACCCAGGGTTCCAACACGGTGTCCATGATCACCGCTGCGGGTATTATGGCTCCCATTCTCCCGATTTTCGAGCTCACACAAATTCAGACCGCCCTGATCGTATTATCCATCGCCTCCGGAGCGACTATTCTTTCACACGTCAATGACAGCGGATTCTGGCTGGTCGGCAAATACCTCGGTTTAACGGAAAAACAAACTTTAAAATCATGGACGGTCATGGAAACGATCATTTCGATCACCGGATTTATTATGGTTTTAATGCTGAGCTTTATTCTGTAAACGGGTCTGGTTTTGTTGAGAGTATGCCGGTTGTAATACCGTTCAACGTTGACCAATTTTGGAAAAGACTATTTACTTGACTATGAACCGGAGGATTCTCATGAAACGTGTTATGATATTGATTATGATCAGTGTTGTTTACCTGATACCGTCGGATTCCCCTGCCTATTGTCAGGACCTACCGGCTTTTAAGAATCCTGATCTGCCGATCGATCAACGTGTCAACGATCTGGTCTCCCGCATGACACTAAAAGAAAAAGTCTCACAAATGCTGTACAATGCGCCGGCCATAAAGCGGCTGGACATCCCGGAATATGTGTGGTGGAATGAATGTCTGCACGGAGTGGCCCGGGCCGGTGATGCGACTGTATTTCCACAAGCCATCGCATTGGGAGCAACATGGGACCGCATGCTGATGCACCGCGTGGCCACCGCGATTTCTGATGAAGGCCGGGCCAAACATCATGCGTTTGTCAAAGAAGGACAGCGTGGTATTTATCAGGGGCTGACATTCTGGTCGCCCAACATTAATCTGTTTCGGGATCCACGCTGGGGACGCGGTATGGAAACCTACGGTGAAGATCCTTATTTGATGGGAGAAATGGCGGTACAGTTTGTCAAAGGTCTGCAGGGTGATCATCCCAAATACCTGAAAAGCGTGGCCACCGTCAAACATTTTGCCGTGCACAGCGGCCCCGAACCGCTCCGGCACAGCCTGAACACCATTGTAAATCAACGCGATCTCCGGCAGTCCTATCTGCCGCATTTCCGGAAAAGCATTATAAAAGGCAATGCATGGTCCGTGATGTGCGCTTACAACCGTTTTGACGGTTATTCCTGCTGCGGCAGCGATCCGCTGCTTCAGGATATACTGCGCGAAAAATGGGGGTTTGAGGGATATGTGGTATCTGACTGCGGGGCCATTAACAACATCTATCAAACCCATCATATCGCGAAAAACTCTATCGAGGCGTCAGCGCTGGCAGTCAAAGGCGGTACTGATCTGAACTGCGGACGCAACTGGGAAAACAAGGACGAATGGTTAAACGAATATGAAAATCTGGTGCCGGCGTATACCCAGAATCTGATTACAGAGGCACCGATCAATACAGCAGTCAGACGTCTGTTCACGGCTCGATTTAAACTGGGAATGTTTGATCCCCCGGAGCAGGTTCCTTATACACAAATTCCTTATAGTGTGGTTAATTCTGAAAAACACAGGCAGACAGCGGAAGAAGCAGCACGAAAGTGCATGGTTCTGTTGAAAAATGCCGACCAAACCCTGCCGCTAAGCAAAAACCTGCGTTCTCTAACTGTAATCGGTCCGAATGCACGGGATATTGAGGTGATGTACGGCAATTACAACGGATTTTCCCGGCATGCGATCACTCCGCTTGAAGGCATCCGCCGTAAAGTCCCCCATACCCGGATAGCCTATGCACCCGGCTGCAGACACGCGAAAAATATGCCCCTGTTCGATACGATCCCCGGTTCTGTGTTGTACACATCCCGGGAAAAAGGAACACAAGGCTTAACCGGTGAATATTTTGATAACAACGAGCTGAGCGGCAAACCTGTTTTTACCCGCATTGATTCGATTATCGATTTCAACTGGTTCAACGATACCCCGGATGAGCGTCTGCCGGACGACAATTTCAGTGTGCGCTGGACCGGTGTGCTGGTTCCGGAAACGTCCGGTGAATATCATATAGGCGCCAACGGCAAAAACGGTTATCGTCTCTACCTGAATGACGAACTTGTTGCAGATTTCTATACACTGCATCAGGCACATTATACGTCGCAAAAGGTTAAATTAAAAGAGGGCAAAGCCTACAAAATCCGACTCGAGTTTTACGATACAATCAACACCGCAAAAATCAGTCTGGTTTGGGATAATCTCAGTCGAGATTTACACACAGAGGCGCTTGAAAAAGCTCGCACCGCCGAGGCCATCGTCATGCTGATGGGTCTGTCTCCGCGCCTCGAAGGCGAGGAGATGGACGTGTCTGTGGAAGGATTTAACGGCGGCGACCGGGTTACCTTGACTCTGCCCGGTGTTCAACGCGAACTGCTGCGAGATATACACGCACTCGGCAAACCGGTCATTCTGGTATTGATGAACGGCAGTCCCCTGGCTCTGCCCTGGGCGGACAAACATATACCGGCTATTCTCGAAGCCTGGTACCCTGGTGAAGCGAGCGGCACGGCAATTGCTGATGTGCTGTTTGGTGATTACAATCCTGCCGGACGTCTGCCTCTGACGTTTTACGAATCAGCTGACCAACTGCCGCCGTTTGAAAATTACACCATGTCAGGCCGAACCTATCGTTACTTTATGGGAAGCCCGATCTATCCGTTCGGACACGGTCTGAGTTATACCCGCTTTGAATACGACAATCTGAATTGTCCGGATGAATTCACAGCAGGTGAACCTGTGACCATTTCAGTTGATGTAAAAAACACCGGAATGCGAGATGGCGAAGAAGTGGTTCAACTCTACCTGAGCGACGCTAACGCTTCGGTTCCGGTTCCGATCCGCTCACTTGAAGGCTTTCAACGCATTTTTCTCAAAGCCGGAGAATCTAAATCTGTCACATTTATTCTGAAACCTCGTCAGATTCCATTGATCGATCGTGACAACAACCGTATTGTGGAGCCGGGAGTATTCAGCCTGTCAATCGGCGGCAAACAGCCCGGATTCAGCGGCAATGCAGATGCGGGTACAACCGACGTGATTTCGGATTCATTCCGGGTTGAGGGAAATATCTATAAACTGGGATGGTAACTCGCGAATAGAACCAATATTTGCAAAAAACGCGTCCTGTCAATAACCGGATCAGTGACAGTAATAATATGCATAAAAGCGCCCTTTTCCCTGAGGGCGCTTTTGTTATATCCAACCCGGAATTTCACCCAGCGTAATACTGAATGCCAGTCCGCCCAGAAAATAAGCGGTCAATGCGGCCAGGAATATGAACATAACCTTGATCAGCAAACCGGCTCTGGCCATTTCCGGTATGTTGATATGTCCGCTGCCGTAGACAATAGCGTTCGGGGGAGTGCCCACGGGCAGCATAAACGCGCAACTGGTAGCGACTGCTGTAGGAATGACCAACAACAGGGGATTCTGACCAATACCAATCGCCAAAGAAGCCATCACAGGTAAAAAAGTCGCGGCCGTAGCGGTATTGCTGGTTAATTCGGTGAGACAACTGATGACCAGTGTCACCAGCAAGATCACAAACACGATCGGCAGAGCCTGAATTCCGTTGAGAGCGTTTCCGATCCAGGACGCCAGGCCGCTGGCATTAATGGCATTGGCAAGAGACAGTCCGCCGCCGAACAGCAGCAGCACACCCCAGGGGGCTTTTTCCGCGGTTTTCCAGTTCAAAACAAACTCGCCCCGGGAGAGCCGTGCGGGAATAATAAACAACATCACTGCCCCGGTCATGGCGATGCCTGCATCCGAGAGTTTCGGAATCACTGTATTGATCTGAGGACGGATAATCCACAAAACCGCCACGAGAAAGAAAACCAGTCCGACACTTTTTTCCGCCCGCGAAACAGGCCCCAGATCGCGTAATTCCTGATCCAGCAGCTGCATGCCGCCGTCCAGGGTTTTGATATTCAAACGGAAAACAACGCGGGTCAATACCAGATAACCGACGGGTAGGCCGATAATGACCAGAGGTCCGCCAACCGCCATCCATTTTAAAGGTAATTTGATACCCATAGGTCTCCTGCATGAATCCGGCTAGAAGCGCGTTGGGCGGTGTGCCGATCAGGGTACCGATACCGCCGATATTGGCCGCATAGGCGATACCCAGCATCATGCACAGAGAAAACTGATGCATATCGTTTTTGTGATTATCCCCGCGCGACAGCTCTATCACAGACAATCCGATAGGCATCATCATCATGGTGGTGGCCGTGTTGCTCACCCACATACTGAGGAATGCGGTGGCGAGCATAAACCCGGCGACAATAAACCTGGGTTGCATTCCCATAAAACGGATGATATTCAGAGCCAGCCTGCGGTGCAGATTCCAGTGCTGCATTCCCAGAGCGATCATAAAGCCTCCCAGGAACAAAAAAATGAGCGGATTGGCAAACGGCCGGGCCGCCTCGTTAATATCCGTAATTCCGAGCAGCGGAAACAATACAAGCGGCAGCAGCGCTGTTGCCGGGATCGGTATCGCTTCAGTGATCCAGAACACCGCCATCAGGCAGGCTACCGCTGCGGTGCGCCAGGCCTCGGACGGCATTTGTGCCGGGGCGGGCAGCAAAAAGAGCAGAATAAAAAACAATAGACCTGCCCAAAGACCGGCGAGTTTGTGAGGTTTACAAGAATTTCCGGACGGCGATTCCGCGGGATTCGTATGCTGATGTTCAGTTTTCATGTGTCCTCTTTTCACCATAGTCCTATGATCTTCCACCACACCCCACCCGCGACCAGCCAGATGAGAATATTAACCAGACTTAAAGCCCCTCCTATTTTCCACCAGTCCCCCATTTTGACAAATCCGGCGCCAAACATCACCGGTGCCGGGCCCATACTGTAATGCGTGAGACTGCCATACAAATTACTAAAAAAAGCCAGAACCAGCGCAGCCACAATCGGCGGGGTCTGGACGGACAGAGCTACGGTCAGGAACGGCAGATACATGGAACTCACATGCGCTGTACTACTGGCAAAAAAATAGTGACTGTAAAAATAAATCAGACTCAGGAACAGAAACGCCGTCATCCAGGGCAAACCGGTCAGCAGCAAACCGACTGTCTCGCCGAACCAGGGGATAAGCCCCAGAATATTCAGAAATGAGGCCATCATCACCAGGGCTGAAAACCAGACAAGGGTATTCCAGGCGCCTTTTTCATTCAAAACATCATCCCAGCTCAGAACGCCGCTGACCAGCAGGATCACCAGACCGACAAAGGCAGCGGTGGCACTGTGCATACTGAACACATGACCAAACACCCACAAAAACAGCAAGAGGAGAAACGTAAACAACATCACATACTCCTGCCGCGACATTGGCCCCATCCGGCTCAGTTCCTTGTCGGCGAGCTGTGCGGCCTCGGGAGTTTCCTTGATTTCCGGCGGATAAAGTTTATACAATATCCAGGGCACACACAACAGACTCAGGAATCCGGGCAGTACGGCTGCAAGCGCCCATAGACTCCATGAAATATCCACACCCAAATCACCGGCCAGATTAACCGCCAGCGGATTGGCCGCCATACCAGTTAAAAACATGGCCCCGGTGATCATGGTTCCCTGGAATGATGTTTTGATTAAATACGCGCCGATCCGGCGTTCAGTGCCGTCATCCGGATGACTCTGGTAAATATGAGCAATGGACCGCAATATGGGGAACAGTACTCTCGCCGGAGCGTGCCGTGATACTGGGTATGGCTGGTGCTAATACCAGATCAGTTGCCACCATTCCGTAAGCCAACCCCAGGGTTTTACGTCCCATCAATTTCATAAACACATAAGCGATTCGTTGTCCGAGTCCGGTTTTTATAAATCCGCGCGAAATAAAAAAAGCCATCACGATCAGCCAGATAACCCGATTGCTGAATCCCGACAAACTTTGACTGATACTCAGAGTACCGGTCAGTACCGTTGCTGTGATACCGATGATGGCAATCGCGCCCATGGGCAGGGGTTTGGTCATAATTCCGGCGATGGTGGCGACAAAAACCGCCAATAGATGCCAGGCTGCGGTATCCACCTCCTGAGGGTGCGGTATGAACCAGATCACCAACCCGACGCCCAGCGGTACAATCCACCTCCACCACATGGTTTTTGATTTTTCGTCTGTTTTCAAAAGTTATCCTTTCACAATTTCAGAACGTTTGATAAAGTCAGGGTCCAGATGAATGCCCCAGCCGGGCCCCGAAGGAATACGCACCAGTCCGTTTCTGAGCTCAAAATCCGATGTGGGGCAGGTAAACGGTACGTTGCGGTCCACACCTTTGAACTCCTGATAAGGTCCCATATTGGGGATATAGGATGCGAAATGCAGCATGGAAAAATATCCGTATCCTGATCCGGATACATGCAGGATACAGGGAATATCAGTTAGCTGAGCCATACGCGCCACGCGGGTACAACGCACGAATCCGCCGAAATAAAACAAATCCGGCTGCACCACCTGAACCGCGTTGTTTTCGACCATCCACCGGAAATTACGCATACTGCTTTCCTGTTCACCGCCTGCGACCGGTATATCCAGCGCGTCCGCCACTTTTCTGGTTTCCTCCAGATGATCGAACGGACAGGGCTCTTCAAAAAATGCAATATCATTATCCTGCATCATTTTTCCCATTTCTATGCCTTTTTCAGCATCGTAAGAACCGTTGGAATCCGCATAAATCACCATATCATCTCCAAGGGTTTCCCGAATCAGCGGGATGAGCTGTTTACTGCGGCCCGGGAGGGAATCGGCGTTATTGCTCATACGGCCACCGACTTTAAACTTGATCGCCTTGAAATGTCCCGCATCGGCGCGCTGTTTGATAAGTTTTGCCGAGGTCACAGCATCCCTGTCCCGGAAATTGTTGGCGCGGTAAACACCAATTTCCCGACGTACAATATCACCCAACAAATGACCAACGGGTTTTCCGATTCTGCGACCCAGCAGTTCCAGAATGGCAAATTCCGTGGAAGCAACGCACACCCAGAGCGGCAGAGCCTGCCATTTATAATTGCTGCGGTAACGGTATACACCGTCGATCAGGGCGTCCAGATCGCGAGCGTCTTTGCCTATGAAAAAGGGAAAGACCCGGTGCAGCAGTACCGGGTACAAATAGCGTATATGGTTGTTGTGCGCCATAATCACACCTTCGTCACCGTCTTTACTGCGAATGCGTACAAAATAATAATCACCGTTTTTCAGCAGTTCCAGAGACTCGATGATCACCGGATCCGGAAACAATTCTCTTCTCAGGACCGGTTCAGCCGCAGCTCTTTCCAGCTCCATGATGAAGGCGGATTTACCGGATTGCGCAAATGCCGGACGTGCAGCCGCACCCAGCATTCCGGCTGCGGCTGATGTTTTGAAAAACGTTCGTCTGTTCATGGCTTTCCTCTTTTCTTCAACTATTAATTTACCGATTGTCCGTAAAGCATTGATCCTTTCCCTCCTGATGTAACAGAGCTCTATTGATTTGAATTCAAATCAATCTGAAACACGGAAACCGAACGCGGCGGCGCCTCGACTGAACAGGTTTGTCCGGATACCGACACCGGCTGCACCGAGCGTTTTAGATAGGATTCTTCAGGCGGATTAACCTGTGAATTATGCAGTGTTCCGGTCAAAATCACATACTCACCTTTTTCGGCGGGATTCAGATTTTTTAAATCAAAATGCAGATGATGAGCTGTATCAAAATCACGATTAATCAGAAAAACCGCAATCCGGTCATTAGAACCCGTGGCGAGAACATCGACGGCCGCAACTTTATCCTGAGGGTGAATATCTCCCAACTGCAAAGGCTGATGAAACACCGGCACTCCGCTGACGTCAGATTTCAGCAAAAACTTGCCATGATGTTCGGCATAAAACGAGGTCATCTGTCCGGATGGAAAATAATACGGCGCCTGCATTCCCTGTTTATCAACCCGGATACCGGTAATATCCCAGGCACTGCCGACGAGCATGGACTGACAGGCCAAATCAATGACATCGGATGAACGCATGAATCCGTGTAAAAATCCGGCCACTCCGACGGCATGGGCGTAAAAAGACTGCAACGGTTTGTAATCGAGATCAATATCCCACCACCCGTTCCAGTTCCATTCGGTGACCGCTACTTTTGCATCGTTCTGACGCGCCAGGTCAATGAGTTTATGCCTGGCCACGTTCATACCCTTTTCGTCAAAGCTGTTCGGGGTACTCACAAACGCACGCCAAACCTCTTCTTCCGAGAGCGTTTCCGAATCTACCTCTTTATCATGTTTCTTTATTTTTTCGGCTCTGATTTTCCATGGCAGGTAGTGATGATAAACATAATATTCAATTTCATCGCCCAGTTCTTTATGAAAGCGGTTAAACAATTCAGGATTGACGAAATCAGCAATAATCCGGATCTCGGGATCCACCTCATGGATCAACTTTATGTATTCCCGGGCACATTCAATGTACCACCCATAAGGATCCACATAGTTTTTTTGTTCAAGCATCTGTTTTTTCCACTCCCAGAGTGCCCAGGTTTCATTGCCGATCTGAAAATATTTGAACCGGAACGGTTCTTTATGGCCGTTCGCGGCGCGTACAGTTGGCCAGTCTCTCATACCGTCCGGCAGCGCCTGCCCGACGCGCGCATTGCAATAAGCCGCCAACCCCGCCTGATGCAAAGCCGCTTCCTGCAGCGGTACCCGTTTTAAAAAAGCATCAAAAAAATTGAGGGGAATAATCGCCTCGCAATCGAGGGTTTCAGTCAGTTCATAAAATTCATCAAAACCAAACCGATTGGTCACCGTGTCCCCCTCGACGCCGATGGATACAGGGCGCCCGTCTCTCTGCGGCAGGTCAATCATATCGGTCCAGTCCATATAATCCACATCCGTACCGCCCGGAAAACGCAGAACCGGAATATCCAGTCCCATTAGTTTATCCAGCACTCTGGGATCGACCCGATGAGTGCCCGGAATGATCGCATCTTCAATACCGAACTCGGTTTGCCAGCTCGGACGCTCCAGAAAATGACCGAAAATATTGTGTTCAATACGGCCAAGTTGCTGCGGTTCGACTGTCACATTGATATCTGCGCTGATAACCACTGCTGTTGTCAAAAGTAAAAAAACAAGAGTTCGCATTACAATTCCTCCATTTACAGGTTAAAGTTTATTTAAAACGAATAATATGCCGGCCTTTGCGTCCGATAATGATATAATTCAATTCAGCTCCCCTGGCGGGACGTGTTCGATTGCCGCCCAATTCGACACGGCCTGCTGGAAAATAGTTGGCAAATAAACGCAAATGATCGACATCATTTTGCCCATCCGATGTATCTATTTCAACCACTTCATGAATAGCAGTCCAGTCCAGGAGCCAGTTGGGATGCCGTTCAGCACGCGGATCATAGGCGACATATAAGGTTGACGGAACGCGAAGGTCAAAGCTTAAAAAATCTTGATCTTTTTCGTCATGATCTGCGAGATCCGGCTGAATGAACCAATGGTTTTGCAGATAATCAGGTATTTCAGTGATCACCCGTTCTGAATCCCGATAAAGCTTCACGCCCTGCACGAACTGTTTTGACGGATAAAAATATCGCTTTGAATCAATGTTGATATTGGCAAACACATTGATCGGTTTGTTTGTGTATTCAACTCTCCAGAAACGCAGAGTACCATCCTCGTGTGACGACAAGAGTCGGGCGCCGTCCTGGGTGAACTGAAAATACTCTTGCCGAAATACATGTTCTCTGTGAACAAGAGCAAAGTTATCCTCAGTGCTGTACACTCTGATTTCCCCGAATCCTTGCATATACCGATATTCAGGAATGCCCTTGCGGCTGTTGTACCCCGATCCCTCGTTGCCTCCGGTGATCAAAAAGCGGCCGTCCGGAGTAAATTCCACAGCTTCAATCTTGTTGAAATGCGGTACATTGATATGCGCGAGAATGTTTCCGGATTCATAATCCCAGACATAAAACGCAGCGTCCGGACTGTTTTGTCCGCCGGCCGCGATAAATTTTTGATCCGGAGATATGCGCACCGATTTAATTGAACTCTGAAATCCCTCATAGGATTGTACCAATGCCGGTTCATCTTTTAAAAGTCGTCCGACATCCCAGCGTTTGACAACGGCATTTCGTCCCGCTGTGACCAGAAAACGATCATCCTTTGTCCAGTCTATAGAGTTGACATCCGAATGTTCCTGTCCACCGTGGGGACGATCTTTATCCGGGCCCTGGTACAGCACAGCCAGGGGATCATCCGGCCATTTGTTCGGATCCGGGTGTGATGTATCCCAGATGACAATTTCCCCTGCTTCGGTTCCACATGCCAGCAGGCTGCCGTCATAAGACATGCGCATACCGTCAATACTGGCCCGGTGCATCAGTGTTTTGATTTTTACCCCTTTTACAGCTGACCATACATTGACACGATGATTTTCACCGCCGGACAGCACAAACTCGCTGTCGCGTGTCCAGGTAATCACCTCCACTTCGCGTTCCGGATCCGCTTTGTGCTTTTTGTCCCATAACTTTCTGCCGTCGATGGTCCAGCAGGTCACATTTCCTCCGCGTTTGGCGCCCGCCGCGATCAACGTCTGATCCGGTGAGAATTCAGCGACCTCAACAGAAGCTGACTTTCTTTCTTTATCAACTTTACCATATGAATCACCGACACGTATCCAAACGGGTTCAAAATCCGGAACCGGTTGCCGGGCAAAAAGCGGAACACCCGCGGCCAGGAAACCGGAAATCAAAAACCATACTTTAACATGTTTGGAATTTAACATATTCTCTCTCCCAATATTCAATTATTGAGCGGATGCAGGATGAATTACAATTTCATTCTCTTCAACACGAAGCGAGGCGCGTTCAGCGGTTCTTTCTTTAAGGACTCTGTACAGATCAGCGCCGTCTCCATGACCGGGATCAAGGATGCGAGGATTGTTATCATTATCCCGCTTTACCGGCAGGACAGTCACACGGTCTATCCGACCTGCAGCCGTATGTATGTTGGCCAAAAGACCGTACGGCCGGTCGGAAATTTGCGGCCAGTCGAATACAAAATTTCCCAATCCGTAAAAAATGCTGGCGTCTTTGTATACCTCAACCGCAGCCACCTCGTGATTTCCGTGTCCCATAATGACATCGGCACCGGCGTCCACGGCTGCAGAGGCGACCTCGATCTGATAATCAATCAGTTCGGTATGATGCGAGCGCCCCCAGTGATAGGAGACAATGACAATGTTTGTTTCTGCTTTTAACTCGCGGATATCCTGTTTCATGCGCCGCAGTTCATTCTCATAGGGAACCGTGACGACGACCGGTGGTGTGCCCGGTTTATCATATTTATGCGGCGGTTCATAATAGGTATGGATACGCATGGAAGCGATTCCCGGCGTGGTTTCATCGGCTGCGTGCTGAAAGGGAAAAACGGTACAGGCATAGGCCAGAAGACCAACCTTGACCCCGTGTTTTTCCAGAATGACGGGCCGGTGTGCCTCGTTTAGGTTCGCTCCTCCGCCGGTGTGGCGGATGCCGTGCTCCTGCAACACCTTTAGGCTTTTCATCAGGGCTGTCCAGGGATAGGTGACATTATTGGCCACACTCACTGCATCGATGCCGGCATCGACCAGTCCCTGCACCATATCCGGTTCAGAATGCGTCCAGTTGTGTTTGTGCGGAATATCCGGCAGCAGCGGATCATCGGACGTGCCGGCAAAAGGTCCTTCCAGATTACACAGCCGAAAATCTGCTTTGCGGAATACGGGTAAAACATGCTGAAAGGCATCCACCGGATTGTTTCGGTTTTGGATATTGGTATCTCCGAACAACAGAATCGAAAGATTCGATTTGTCCTCTATGGTCTGTGATACGGCTTTGACATACAGAATCGGAGACAAGATCAGCAGCATTATAATACAAATGCCAGTGAAACATTTTATATTGGATATTGGTTTTTTCATATCATTTCACCTCGATGTTATTTTAAATCCTTATTTTGCAGTATTTCATTCGACAGTTTGTGATAATCCTCACTGCTCTGCACGTTGGAAATCAACATATGCAGGATCAGCAATCCGCTGTCTTCATGTCCCGTCACCATCAGCCTTCCATCTTGAGAAAAATGTATATATTCCACCCGTCGACAGGGAAAGGTACTGACCTGTTTGTAAGACCCCGCCTTGTAAACCCGCATCTCATCTCCATGTCCGCCGGCAAAAATAAAATTACCTTCGGGATGAAAAGCGATCGCCTCTAATTTCTCAGGCACATCAATCACAGCCAGCTCTTTCGCTTCCGGAAAAGAAAACACCTTGATCTGATTGGCAAATCCGGCGACAGCAAAGGATTGTTCATCCGGACTGAATCTGACACTTTTGGACGATTTTTCCTGAGCACGAATCTCGAAAATCACATCCCAGTCTTTGGAGACATCCCAGGCCTTGACAAATCCATGGCGGTCCCAGTCATGATCGGGGTCAGGATTGTTTTGATTACCGGCGGCAATCAATTTATCGGCATTACGGGTGAACTGCAGTGAATTGACCGTGGCGCCTGCGTCAAGAATATGTTCTTTTTCCCAGGTCCGAGTGTTCCACAACACCACCTCGCCGTTCTCCGATCCACCGGCAACATATTGACCGTCAGGACACCAGGTGATACCGTCAAAAGCGGCGTCGTGTTGCAGGGTACGAACAATATTGCCGTTCAGATCAAATATAGTGACCGTATAGGCTTCGTCCCCGGCAGCGATTAATTTGCCGTCCGGTGAAAACGTCACACACTCGATCTCGGCATCCATAACCGTTTCCCACACCAACTCGCCATCGGCGACCCGCCACAACATCAGATAATATCCGAATTTAGAACCGGAAATGACGTGTTTGCCGTCAGGAGAAATCTCCGCAGCTTCAACCGATCTCAGAGTGGGACTGAAATCCGCGACCCGATGCCAGACCGTTTTAACCAGCGGCTTTTCGGTTCTGAAAATGATCTGAGCATTGCCTGTCGAGGCCGCAACTGCCAGGAAAAGCATTAGAATGATGCATTTTGGGATTCGACTGCTGTTCTGCATGGTGTTCCTTTCCTTTTTCTTTTTAATCAAGGTCTCTATGTTATATCCGGTTAAATATCATGTCATCCGGCAACAATCATCCGCCGATTGTCTCAAACCTTCATCTTTACTCTTGAGAAATTCTATAACATTTATCGTTTTCCGCTGTCGTCTGCATATGGCCATCCTGCTCAAGCCGGGAGTATACGGAATTTAGAAATTTTATACGCCGCATTATCGACCTTTGATCGGGTGAATCATAAATGTAATAGCAACATTCTTTATACTATTTGAGGTACAGCATGCTTCCATTCTGTATACCATGATATTGTGAACCGCTGCGTACGTCAAGCCTGTAAAAATATACTCCGCTCGCCACCTTACTGCCGTTTTCATCCGCCGCGTCCCACTGCACGGTATGCAATCCGGATGCCAGACGGGCATTGATCAGGGTATGGATTCTGCATCCGGTGACGTCATAGATATCCAGAACAACCCGTGAATCACAGTAGAGCCGGAACGGTATACGGGTTACGGGATTGAACGGGTTGGGTGCATTGTCATACAAACGGAACAGCTCTGGACCGTCCCTGTGGCCATCAGTGACCCCGGTATTGACGGATGCCGCAGTACCGGTAAAGGTGGTGACACTTTTCTCCGGCAGGCTCGCCTGAACATGGGTTCCGGCGGGGAGCGTTTGCTGCCGGACAATGTTCTCAGTGGATGAAGTCCTGTAAGGTATCAGAGAATCCGTTGTAAAATCCTTGAACTGGAAAGTCAGAGTCCGGGATGTATTTGATTCATTAATAACGACTATAGCAAACTGCTGCGAACCGGTGTCCCGGAATGCAGCTGTGTAAAGATCGGTATTCGACTGTTTGGTGGAATTGATGCGAACCCATCCGGGCCTGACAAACCGGCTGTACTGACCGATAGTCCAGAGTCTTTTTGAAACAGAATAGCCGGATTGATTCTTGTCTGCCGAAATCAGTCCCTGTTGACGATCGTCTCCGGTCAGGTTTACCAGCCACCAGTAATGAAACGCCCGGATTTCGGCATTGACCAGCATGGTCCAGATATTTTTCGCCCAAACCAGGCCGCTGTTGATACTCAAATCTTCATCTGCCAGATTATAAGACCATTCCGTCTGCCAGACGGGTTTGCCAAAGTGATTATAGGATGTCGCCGCATTTCCGCCGTAGACATGACCGGCCAGAATATCAACATATTGCCGCGCCTGTTCATCCTCATGCACAGGTTGATAAAACTCGTCCACACGATTCCAGTTGGTTTCTTCCGGTGCAATGATCTGACAGGCCGGGTCCAGCGTGGGCCCCAGATTATTTTTGATAAATTTTTTAAAATTTTCTGCAGTCCATTGACATGATTCCCAGGGTTTTTCTCCGGGTTCATTCTGGGGAGAAATGCCGTAAAGTGGAATACCGCTGCGTGTTTCGAATATGTCCCGATATCGTTCCAGGCGGTCAGCCCAGTCCTGATAATGTTTAAATTCAAGATATCCGCCATTGTTGTGCTTTTTGTTTGTTTTCCATTCCGCCGGCGGGGTCCAGGCCGCGGACCATACGCGCCGGCAACCGAGCTCAAACGCATCCTGTGTCAGTTCAGCGGCATAGGTGATGTAGCTTTTTTTATTTTCCTCGGCATCATCAATACCCGTGTTCACTTTGCACGTGAGTTTCCGGTCGTTGTCATAATAAACGACAAGTTCCGGCGCCTGACTGGGATCCCGGTCATAGGTGGAAGCCGATCGTTTACCGGTGAGGTTTCTTATAAATATCACTAGACTGTTACCGCTCTGCCAGTCTTCCTGATTGACAATCTCCTGTACAACCGCGTCCAAATCAGGTGTTCGCTGATTTTTACCGTGCTCTCCGCCTGTCCACGCCGGAACCTGCCAGGAAACTGCCGCCGTTGTCCGGAGGCGACCTGAGAGATTTCCAGGGGTGTCAGCAAACACTTCGGCGTCTCCGGATGATTGGCCGTCAATTTGCAGATTGCATTCAGCCGTACCGTTGTCTTTGGCAGTAAACCGGACAAAGGCGCTGTCGATGTCGACCTCACGCGGAATACCTGCGTTTTGAAAGCGCACGCCATGCACAGGGCGGGAACCGAAATCCAGATCATTGCTGTTCAGGTCTACCTGAAAATCCAGCCAATCCGATTCACCGGGCGGAATGCGATGACGGTAAATTGACAGTCCTGCGCCGGATTCCCGGCTGAACAGTAAATCAAGCAGTGCATCCCGGTCCGGATGGATTGAAATATCATCCGCGAACCAGGCATCACTGCCGCCGAATCCGTCTATCGTTTGATGAACCGTATTCCATTCGATTATTACATTCTGAGCATACAGCGAGACTGTACTAACAGCAAGAACCAGCATATACAGGATTTTATTCATGTGAGACCATTTTTTTTGCAGGGTCAAGTAAGGATGATTTTTACAATAAAGGCAAAATACAGCAAAAATAAAAGTCAGAGACAGTTTTTAACATGTCAATGACATTTTTACACAAAAATTCAAACACAAATTAAAATATTATTGCAAAATTTGTCTGATTCTGTTACTTTAACACACTGTAAACGGCATCAAAAAGACCGCTGTTCAAAAAAATGAAATGTAAGATAACAGAAAGCATTTATTGCCTGACAAACAAATCCAACATTATTTAAAGCGCATCTGCGAAAGCAGGGAATTCTCCAATTCCGAATCCTATCAAAGATTGCTGCGTTATCTGGTGTCCCGTTCCCTGCAGGGAGAGACGCCCAAAGAAACCACCATTGCCATTGATCTGTTCGACAAGGATGCCAGTTACAATCCCGCCGAAGATTCCACCATACGAACCCATGTCTACACACTGCGCAAGAAACTGGAGACGTATTACCTGAGTGAGGGCGCGGAGGATGCGGTGCGGCTCGTCATTCCCCGCGGACATTATAAAGTCGAATTTCAGAACAGGAAACCACGTAAAACCCCATTCGCACCCCGCGGCCTGATTATTGCCTTGAGCTTTCTGTTTCTGATTGCGGTCTCCTACACCGCCACTTTTCTGCTTTATCAATACACTGAACCGCAGAATCAGCCGCTTCCGCCGGCCCCTGTAAATCAGCCGCACCCCGTTTTCGACAGCCTTGTGCAATCCACGCACCCCCTGCTGTTGGTTATTGGTGATTACTATATCTACAAAGGTGGAGACAGCGAGAGCGGCGGTGAGCGTAAAATCCGTGACGGCGGTATCAACTCGGACCGGGACTTTGCCGCTATGCTTGAAAAGCACCCGCATCTGAAAGATCAGTACGAGATCACCTACGGACGGTATACCGCCAACCGGGTGGTTAACGGCGCTGTAAAACTGATCCGCTGGTTTGAGAGCAGAAAAGAATTTGAAATTAGTTTTGCTTCCCGTATAATGCCGGAGCAAGCAACCAGCCGGGATATCCTGTTTATCGGGCCGTTCAAAACCCTGATAAATCTGGAACAGCAATTTCAACCCGTACATTTCCGATACCGGCATTATCCGCATCAAATCATCCATACAGATTCTGCAACCGATACAATAGTTTATGATCCAGTGGAATTTGACCAGGACTATTATTATAAAAAAGACTATGCTTTGATTTTGAAACGCCGCACAGCATCAGGACGTCAGGCCCTGTTCATCACTTCCTTTTCTCCGGCCACATCGACCGCCCTGGCCGAGCATTTGTTCTCCGCGTCTTTTTTAAGCCGGATTCGTATTGAGCTGCTGAAAAAACGTAGATTTCCGGAACAATTTGAACTTTTGCTGGAGGTGAACTTTGTAGATGAAAAGACGTTTGTAACGCCTTTGGCGCTATACGAGATTGGATTGGATTAATCGGGGGATCTGGATCCGTGCGAGGGTTCCAACCTTTGTCATTGGAGAACATGTCGGTGGTTGAACCTCCGGAAATGCGGCGCCAGGAGTTGCCCCCTGCGCAATCCCTATGCATTTTGTTAAATACAGCAAAACATGTTATTTTTTACAATATTCTTATAATGCCATAAAACAGTATGTACTATAGTATGTACTGATACCCGGCATGCGCGCGGGTGAGTGTCCTGCAGTCGCATTGTTTATGGCCGTTGGACGTGGATCGTGCGGGGATTTTACCTCCGTCACATCCAATAACAGAGGGTTCCACCCTCTGATGCACGCTACCTCGAGACCGTCACAGGCTGGAGGTTGAATCTCCGGAAATTCGGCGCGCAGGGGTTGAACCCCTGCGCGATCACGTTTTTAATTCGGGTCAATCACCTCTAATTCCCGGCGTCCTTCTGCTGTGTTCCGATCCAGCTGTGACGCCTGGCATTTAAATCGGATTCTTCACCCATCCAGACCCAGAGTTTGATCAGACCGTTCTGATGAGCGCTGACGAGAAAACTGCCGTCGGTGTTAAAATCGACAAATTCCGCATGATCGCTCGCCCAGACTTTGTGCGCCACCGGGATGTGGTCATTGCCGTAGCGCAAAATATCCGCCACCCGGTATACATAGATATACGGATCGTGTCCCGCGTGAGCGATATAATCACCATTGGAATGCCAGGATACGGACTCGATCTTTTTGCCGGTGTGGTTGAACATTTTCAGCAGCTCACCGCTGCGCCAGTTCCACAAATAGGCATTGCCGCGCGAGGTGCCGCCCTGTCCGACGGCAAACACATACTTGCCGTCCGGTGAAAACACACCGCTGGTAAAGATCACATAATAATCGGGTTTCAGAGTCTGTGCCAGGGACCAGTCCCGGCTATCATATACTTTAACCGCGCCGTGCCCCACGGCAAGCAGGTAACGGTCGTCGTTTGTGAAAAACAGTTCGTTCACCGTATTGCCGAAATTCAGTTTACGAATCTCTTTGTCCCGGGAAATATCAAACACGCGTATCCATCCCCGGGTCGTGCCGTCGTCCTGTTCCTGCTTTTCCTCGCCGGTGACCAGCAGATGACCCTGATGCGACCAGGTGAGTCCGTCTATACCCTGGGTGTGTTTCAACAGTTTAAACACCTCGCCGCTTTCCGCATCATATACAGTCACCAGAAAATCCTCACTGGCCGCGGCCACGTATTGACCGTCCGCTGACCAGCCGACGCGCTCCACTTCTTCCAGTGTGTACTGCCGCCACAGTTCCGCTCCGTCCGACGTACGCCACATGATCACGGAATTGTCATATTTTGTGCCGCTCACAATATATTTGCCGTCCGGCGAAAACTCGGCGCTCTCCACGGATCCGGGTTCACCCAACGCATCCGCCACCCGCGACCAGACCGGTTCCAGACGCAGCTGATAGTCCAGGTATTTTTGAGCGTTTATCGGTGATACAGCAATAACAAGTAGCATAAGCAGTATTGATTTCAGAGTATTCATAGGTATTATCCTTTCTTAAATAAGAGTTTTAAAAAAATACAAATTCATCACCTGTTAGTCAACATTCGATTGATAAGCCTGAACTTTCCGCTGGTCTCACAAAACAAATTTCAGGATATTGGTTACTGCCTGCTCTTCGTAATTAATCAGCAACGGTGCGCCCACGAGCTTCCAGGAACAATCGATGTGAACTGTCACTTTGCGTGAAAATGACCACATTTTCACAACAAACTATTTGATAACCACATCCTGAGCCTGTTTAATAAACAGGTCCAGTTCATCGGCATGGGTAATTTTATGCCCGTCAATATAAAAGTCCTGAATGGTCACAGCCTCAGAGACCTGCCATTGCGGCGAATCCAGTACTCCGGTGTTTTTGTATATCCGCAGGGCAACTATGGAATCATTTTCGGCCGGATCATTGAGTTCAAACGCCATGATCTCGGTTTGGCCGTCGTTATCCAGATCATAAATCGCAAACCAGCGCGTCATGGGCCCGCTTTCCAGCAGCTTGCCATTATGCTGCAGAGACCGGAACAGCGGCTGCTTTTTACTGCCCACGTTTTTGATAAACCGCAGCCCGCCGCGCCAGTCCGAGAATATCAATCAGGCCGTCTTTGTCCCAGTCGGTCATATGAAAGCAGTAAGAGAGTCCGGGCAGCGGCGCTTTAACGTGCTGATTATAGGTCACCGGGTTATAAGGAATCGGGTAACGGTCGTCGGGCCGCGGACCGGAGACAACCTGCGGTTTGACCACGTCCTTTTTTGTGTTTTGAGAGCAGAACAAAACGCAAACAATCAGAGTGCATAACAGAATTGCGTTTTTTTATTTTTTTGTAACCTCTATGGTTTCTATCATTATAGTCCTGACTAACTGTTTTATACCGGGAAAAAATTCTACGGATTCAGCGGATTTCATCCCAGTTTTGCCGTTTTTTTTCGTCCTCTGCGTCCGGACTTGGAACCGAAAGCAGCTCAAACTTGTTTTCGCCATGCCATACCCGCCGTCTCAAGACCGTCATGTTAATTCCCCCACACTTTTAACTCGTATAATGTTGCCGCGGCTCCTCCGCCTCTAATGACGTTCACCCGGATATACCGGGCATCGATGCGCTCATGCTGCACGGAAGCCGCAGCCAATTGAGCCTTTACCGAGCGGTCAACCAATACCTTCCAGGTTCGATTATCCGTTGAATATTCTATCTTGTAGAGGATAAAATAATCATAATGACCCCAAAAAGGCTGAACCTTTTGTATCGAATATACATTTTCGAGATCCACTGAAAGATGACCGCTGCCGCCGGCCTGCCAGAACGTGGCAAAATTTTCATCCACAGCATCAGCGGGTTCATGATGAACAAGGTTTCCGGAAGATGTTACCATTTTTTGAAATGCCAAATTCCGCAATGCATGTTCTTTTTCATCAACATATGCGGTAAAATCCACACCCCTGTGCGTCGGGATAACCGGCTTGATCCAGCCCTGTTCATCAAATTCGAGTTTGTCAACGCACACTTGACGCTCGGAACAGGTGGGCGCGGCCCATTTATCCTGTCTGTGGTAACAAATAAAGTATTCATCGTCCAGCTGTAAAACGGAATGATGTCCCGGACCAAAGACATCTTTTTCCGGCATCCATTTTAATATCGGATTATCAGGTGCGTTGATATAGGGTCCCTCTATATTCCGGCTTTTTGCATAGTGAATTCTATAGGTCACATCACCGCATTTGCCGCCCGAATACATGAGATAATACCAGCCGTTCCGATACAGCAGCATAGATCCTTCTGTATAATCGAAAAAACTTCCCTGCGGTTCACCGATGACCCGGATTACGTTTTTCAGATAATCTGCGGATTCCGGATCGCTGTTAAACTCTACCAGACGGGGACGTGATTCAGGATTGGAAGATATTCCGTAAACCTTACCGGTAACCGGATCCTGAAAAATCTGCAGGTCGAAACCATCTTCCACTTTTCCATATTTCTTAAAAGGACCCAGCGGTGATTCTCCTATGTATAAATGACACTTGAAATCGAATCCGCTTGAATAGTATAAATAATACCTGCCGTCTCTGCCTTTTAATACGCTCGGCGCCCAGAACCGGTGTTCTCCGGTGATGCCAAGATGATGAACCTCCCAGTGCTTCAAATCCTCTGACACCCAGACAACAGGCTCCATATACTTTGAAACCGTCGTGGCGTAAATATAAAATTTTTTATTCATTCGGACAATGCTGGGATCAGCAAAATAACCCGGTATCAACGGATTACCGGCTGCCGCTGATTCATAATCAAAGTCCTGTCCGGTAACGGATATAACCAATACGATTATTAATAACACCATTCCAAAACGATAAAGCTGCATACGATCCTCACGAGTTCCTGAATTAGTTTAATTTGCGGCTCTAACGCATCAACATCATTTTTTGTATCCTGACAGATGCCCCGGCTCGCATCCGACAAAAATATAAACCGGATACAACCTTTTTTCCATTCTTGTCCCTTGCATCCCATATTACGTGATGCATGCCCGACATCATGTTCTGATCCAAAAGTTTATTCACCTCCCTCCCGAGCACATCATATATGACCAGTTCGACACGAGAGGTTTGTGGCAGGTTGAACCGAATGCTCGTGCCCGGATTGAAAGGATTGGGATAATTGGGATACAGCACATAGCGGGACACATCGGCATGACTTCCTGTAACAGACGCCGTATGAGCGGGAGTAAACACACATTTGCCCAAATTATACTGGCCCGGTCCCATATCAAAGCGCATAATCTGGATACCGGCTTTCAGGTGAATATCCCTGAAAGTTACCTTTTTTACCGCCAGACGCGAATTCCATTCCTCACCGGTTTTCGGCAAATCAATCCTACAGGTCTTGTCGATCCAGTCAAAATATATCCGGATAAACCGACCATCATTCGGCGTTTTATATTGAATATCCAGATCATAATATCCTTCTTTCGTCACATTCACGGTGTATTCAAGCCATTCCCCATCATTAACCCAGGCGACCCAATTCTCACTGCAATCCACACCCTGATCAGCGCGAAAGTCATTATTGGCAACATTCACAGAATCCGTATCATGGTATGAAATGCCCTGGCCACCGGTGTCATACCGTCCCGGATACAAGGTCCCCGGTATACTAAAGGGACGGTCTCCAAAAGGAGCCTGGCCGGTAGGCTGAACAGAAACCATAAATTCAGCACTATATTCAGAAACCTTTTTTGTCGAATCAACAGCCTGTATGACATAATAATACGTCTTTTCAATCTCAGATTTAGTATCAATAAAGTTTGTATGGCTAACCAATGTATCCAGGCTGGTATAGGGTCCGCCAGATTGCTCTGATCTCGAAATATAATATCCAAGAATATCCGATTCCGAGTTGGCATTCCAATTGAGTAAAACCACAGCATTGTCATCTCTGCCATCAAGGCCTGCAGGTTTTTGAGGCGCAAGGGAGGTAGCCCAGGGTTTGCCAAGTGTCTGGATATAATTTGATTCATGACCCATGCTGTCCAAAACGATTATGCGATAATAATAACTTTTCCCGGCAATTAGGCATGAATCTGTGTATTCTGATTCCGGAACGAGGTCATCCGTTATTCGCGTAAAATGATCATCAGATCCCATTGACCTGTAAATGTGATAACCAGCCAGCTCGGGAAAGGGATAATGATACCAGTCCAAATGTAAGCTGTGTTCCTGAAGCGCGCTAATCATAAAATTAGTGGGCGGCAATAAAGTATTGCCTTCAAGAACACCCTGAATCGCGTAATATGCCGGTTTTGCAGCAAACGTCGTATCAAAAAGAGAAGGATACCAGTACGGTCGCCATCCATGCCCGTCATCCACATGCCAGGTGTGATAGGCAACCATACCTTGCTCACGTTTATCAAACATGGTTTTGAAAATACGGTAATAGGTATCCCCTTGTTTTTCGAAATCTTCACGATCGACTTTGTCAACAATCCAGCTATTGGTATCGGGATTATAAACATACTTTCCTTGAGAAAAACATCAGCTTCGGTGATATGAAACGAAAGATCATTGTCATGACACCAGTCAATCAGATCCGCCAATTCTGCGAGATGCTGTTCAGTATCCCAGCCCACTTCTACGTGTTGCTGCCAGCCCAGGCCATCTACCCGAAGCCCCCTGCTCCTCAAGTCATGGATCAATTTTTTCAGCAGGTCCCAGTCTGCTGGTGACCAGGAATTGTGATTAATGACGAGTTTTATATTCGGCGCGTGTTGTTGAGCAATTTCAAAAGCCTTGATAATATATAACGGGGTTTTGATTGTGTTGGTATCCTGTCCGATCCTGAACCAGGGCAATTCCCAGTCATATCCGGCTTTATCCGTATGCCACTTGCCGTTATTTATCACCTCGTTGATCACATCCATATACAACACACCCGCTGTGCCGTTATAGCGTTTACAGAGTTTGGTCATAAACTCTGTCATATTTGTATCCAATTCAGCGGCTGTGCGTCTGTCATCTTTGGCCCAGTTGGAACATTGCGGACTCATAGGTCCATGGATGCGCATCGACTGGCCTTGCTCATGCATATGCCGGATCAATGCATCGGATCCGCTCCAATCCCATTCTTTATTGTTGGGATGAATACGGGATTGCTTGAATTCATTTGCGGTAACAATGTAATTGTACTCACGATCAACAAGGTTCCCGGATTCTTTTCCGATAAAAGCAGTCCGCATATTTGCGCCAATCAGAATATTATGATTCTGATACTTTTCTTTCAAAATCGTTTTGATCCGTCTTCCGGACGGTTCCGGCAATTCGGCCCGAAGATTAGCTGTCCAGAGCAACAGGCAACATAGATTTATACCCGTTATTAATGTATTTGTATTCATATAATCCTGTATTTCCTTTTTCCAGCAATGGATGTAATCTTTTCCATAGCACCCCAATTCGGGACGCAGGTCGCCTACGCAGACAAACAGCACATTGAGGTGTTGTTTGTTTTCATCCGGATCACCGGATTTCCTGGTGTTGCAATACAACGAACGATGCATTATCCGGTTGCAGAGCTGTGGCGTAAAGCTGTTTTCCATCCTGACACAAGACAGCTTGATTGTCCATTACTTTAATATCCGCACGGGTCAGCATTCCCCATCTTACGCTATCGCCATCGGATAAACCCTGCAGATCATCCTGAACAAACACATCTTTTTCTTTCAATGTTATGGTTCGTCTGACGTTTTCAGTGACCAAATAATAGGCTTGACTCAGGTCCATGATCACCTGTGATCGAGTCGATGTAAAAGAGGAATCAATAATCCGCGCTTTGGTATTATTCTCTTAAAAGATGTCGAGCCCGGTCTTTTTATTACAAAAAAAGTTAATTTATTATGGTTTGAGCCGCGATCCAACCCGGTTGTCAAGACATATCTTGAATTCAAAGGTTCAAACCAACCATGGCAATCAGTTTTTCTTTCATGGCTTTGATTGTTGACGCATATTCCGGATCATTGGCGAGATTCTTCCACTTCGTGTGGATCGTGTTCATGATCGTACAATTCCTCCTCACCATTGTTGCACAAAATATTAGCGCCAGGCGTTCGGAACGAATCGAATAATGCTGATTGTCAATGTCCGCCGGCTGATAAAATTCACGCGGTATATCACTGCTTATCGCAGTCAGCGCCACTTCAGGTCCCTCCCATTCGTCCGTATGTGTACCCGATAAAAAAGGACGCAGACTGTAACCGTCCAGCGGCTGTCCGTTCCCAGGTGCATTGGGATCATTGGGCAGACTGCATATATCGTTCATGGTGGGATACAAATCGATAAGCGACACCGGATGCTGACAGATTTCTGCGGATTTCGTCGTCCCCGGCAGATGAATAATCAAAGGAATCCGCGAAGATTCCTCCCACAAGGTGTTTTTAAAAATATACTCTTTTTCACCCATATGATACCCGTGATCACTGGTGACGATCAACAAAGTATCCTTGGCATAGCGGCTGTTCTCCAGTGCATCCAGGATCGTACCGATCTGGTCATCTACAAAACTGACACAAGCCAGATACGCCTGTACTGCCAGGCGTTTCCCAGTTGTCCACGCCGCCGCAGCGCATAATACGTTCGTATTTACGGTAGCCGGAATCGGCCCAGAATTTTGCCGGAGGACGCAGGGCTTTGGCGCAATCTTCCAGATCATTTTCAAGAAAAGGCGGCAGCTGGATAGATTCCAGCGGATGCATATCAAAATATTTCTGCGGCGCGTGCCAGCAGGAGTGCGGACGGTTCATGCCCACACAGAGCATGAACGGATTGTCGTGCTTTTTATCCAGAATTGCCGATGCCCATTGTGCGTTCAGTTCATCCGGCATCAGATCACGGTCATCCGGTCCGTCGTAATGAAACGGTTTGCCGAAACAGATCCAGCCCTTGTATCCGGGAATGCCTTTTTCCGGTTCCGGCGGGTATGCCGGGACATCGGCCAGCGATCCGAAACTGGACGTCCAACGCCATTTTTGCGGCCCGTCGGGACAATCTTTGGACACCGACGGCAGGGCCAGACCCAGATCGTGATCATGGGTGCCGCGCTTGAAACTGCCGTCCCAGGCCACCGGCCCGAATGTGGGTTCAATGCCAAAACCGTCGTCTTCTTTCCAAACGCTCCAGTCTTCATGACCATTATGGAATATTTTCCCGGTTCCGTACACATCATAACCGTTCGCGCCGAAATGTTCCATAAATGTTTTCGCCCCTTTTAGCACCGGATTTTTGCGCCAGTGATTCTGTTGCTGTTTGTAGCCAAAATAACCGCTTTTGTGCGGGTAAATGCCGGTGAGAAAACTGGCACGCGACGGTCCGCATATGGGATCATTGGAATGCGCGTTGGTAAACCGGACGCTCTTTTGCATCAGCCGGTCCAAGTTAGGTGTTACAGCCTGAGGATGTCCGCCCAAATTTTCAAGGGAATCATTCAGATCATCACAAATGATAAATAATACATTCTTTGGTCTACCTGCCGTCATCAGGCAATTCAGTTGACTGAGGGCCAGGACTGAAACCAATCCGGCTGCGCTTTGTTTGATAAAATGACGTCTTGTTTCCATAATTACTCCTGTATTCATAATTTAATTTCAGGGCCAGACCGTCTCCCGGGCCCATGTTTATATTCAAAGTATTCTTTTTTGTAAAAAATTGCATTCGAAAAATCCCACATCATCGACCACGACAATAACAGTATTCGGGTGGCGCGATTTTCCGAATTAATAAAACATTGTGGCCGTCAGACCCACAGCAGCGGTTCGGATAAAGTGACATCGGTTCATATATGCATTCCGTGTTTACATAATCAAATATTCTTTACTTTGACGAGAGGAAGATATTCAACTTGTTTTTCAGGTTGGCTTTGATTTTTCCATAATTTTGATCATCGGCCAGGTTATGCCATTCATGCGGATCCTTTTTATGGTCGTACAGTTCCTCCTCGCCGTTGTTACACAAAATATATCGATAGCGCTCCGACCACACCGCGTAATGCTGCCGGTCAATTTCCCCCGGCTGATCAGGTTCCAATCGGTCATTACTGGCCACTGACGTCAATGCCACATCCGGTCCATTCCAGTCCGCGGTATTAGGATTCTCCAGGAACGGCACCAGACTGTGCCCATCCAGTTGAATACCGTTGCCGGTTTCATTGGGATTTTCCGGCAACTTGCAGATATCGCACAAGGTGGGGTACAGATCGATCAAGGACACCGGATGAGTACAGATGCCGGCATCTTTCATTCCCGGCCTGTGAATGATCAACGGCACTCGCGAGGATTCTTCCCACAGTGTATTCTTGAATGTATAATTCTTTTCGCCCATATGATAACCATGATCACTGACCACCACAACGACAGTATTATGCGCACAGGCACTTTTTTTCAACGCCACTAATATTTTGCCAATCTGATCGTCCACAAAACTGACACAGGCCAGATAGGCCTGAACCCAGCGTTTCCAGTTGTCACAGGTCTGCAACAGTTCGAATTTCTTGAAACCCGTGTCCGTCGTCCAGGTCGTGGACGGATCGTACAATGCTTTGGCACAATCCGCCAGATCATTTTCAAGATACGGCGGCAGTTTGACATCTTCCAGGGGATGCATATCAAAATACTCTTGCGGTGCGTGCAGTGGAGTATGCGGACGGTTCATACCGACACACAACAGAAACGGTTCTCTGTGATTTTGATTCAGAATATCGACGGCATATTCCGCATTCTTTTCATCCGGTGTCAGATCGCGGTCGGTTTCGCTCACATATCGGAACGGTTTGCCGTAACACATCCAGCCTTTGAATCCCGGGACGCTATGTTCCGGGTCCGGAAAGTATTCCGGAACATCGGCAAGAGACCCAAAACTGTTGTACCAGCGGAGTTTTCGCTGTACCTCCGGACAATTTTCGGTCACCGAAGGCAGCGCAAGGCCCATATCATGATCATGGGTACCCCGTTCCTCCCGTCCATCCCAGAAACCGCCGTCCCAGGCCACCGGACCGAACGTCGGTTTGATGCCGAATCCGTTTTTCCATACCCCCCAATCCTCATGATCATTGTGAAATATCTTGCCTGTTCCGTAAACCTTGTATCCATGCGCCCCGAAATGTTCCATAAACGTGCGCGCGTTCTTTAACACAGCATTATCGCGCCAGTGATTCTGCTGCTGCTGATATCCAAAATAGCCGCTGGTATGCGGATAGATTCCGGTCAGGAAACTGGCGCGTGACGGTCCGCAGATCGGATCATTGCTGTGGGCGTTATTAAATTGCACACTTTTATCCATCAGGCTCTTCAGGTTCGGTGTTACTGCCTGAGGATGTCCGCCCAGTTTCTCCAGGGAATCGTTAAGATCGTCGCAAATAATGAACAAAACATTCGGTTGATTGACTGTACGACTCTGGACTGTTGAGAACAATCCAAACATTGTCAAACCCATTGCCGTTTTGCGGATGAATTCTCGTCGGTTGACCATAAGGGTTACTCGCTTTCCACTGTTAAAATTCGAGATAATCGACCTGCACCCGCTCGCTGGTGTGTGCTCTGCCTTTGATCTCCGGTATCATTGTTAATCCTCTTTTCCAATATCCGTTACATCTCACTTGACAGCCTGTCTGCTGCCAGAACAGAAAACATATAGATGTGTGCCAGATCAGAGCATACCCGTGAACCCGTTTGTTTTTGTACAATGAGGGCTGGTGAAAGCAATGTAAAGACAGAACCAGAGATAAACATAATACAAATTTCATATTTCGTAAATACATTTCACTTTTCTTGCATGACATGCATATTGAAATTTTATAAAAACCGTCTTTACTCATTCTTTCGAGCCGGTCTTGTTTGATTTAGGGACCTGTTTCTCTCAAATGTAATCCTCGTCTATAATCAGAAAATTTGTCTATTTCGCATTATATCTTTAAATAGCAAATACCCGAATGCACCTTCAATCATTCCTCAAAATAGATTGACATATAACCTCCTGAATCATACCCGTGTTCAGCTATTGCCTTTGATGCGGTTTCCAGCCTTCCTGCAGCAGCGCGGCCATCTGTTCAACTTTTTCCTTGTACTCGGCCGATTCCGCCACATTGATATTTTCATAGGGATCGCGCTCATGATCGTAGAGCATCCGCGCCAAAAATTCATCGGTCTGCATATCTCTATATTCCGTGTACTGGAAACGCTCTGTGGTCACGGTGTTGCCTTGATGATATCGGCTGAATGTGGCCTTTTTCCATTCCCGATCCGGTTTTTTCAGCAGCGGTACAAAACTGGAGCCCTGACAATGTTCCGGTATCGGCAGTCCGCAGAGTTCAACCAGTGACGGATAAATATCCACAAATTCGACCAGCGCATTTGAAACCCTGTCACTCTCCATACCCGGCGCCTTGACGATGATCGGGGCGCTCAAAGAAGTCTCGTAATTGCAATGTTTGCACCACATGGTGTGCTCACCCAGATTCCAGCCGTGATCCCCCCAAAAGATAACGATGGTATTGTCCGCCAATTTCAGGGCTTTCAATTTATCCAGGACACGTCCAACCAGGGCATCGATGTAGCTTACACAGGCCTGATACCCATGCACCAGCCATTTAGCGTAGTCGTCTGGAAGCGGTTTGGCTTCGGGTACGCCGGAATAATTGTAACGCAATTCCGGTGAATTGTGAATCGATTCCGGCGGTGCGTTTTCAGGAATGTAGGAATTCTCCGTCAGTTGAATTTCATCATGTTCGTAAAGGTCCCAGTATTTCTTGGGCGCATTGAACGGCAGATGCGGCTTTTTGAACCCCACGCCCAAAAAGAAGGGCTGATCCAACTTTGCCAGTCTTTCCAAATCCCGGATGGATTTGTCCGCAATTTTGCCATCGGGATAATTGGAATCATCCACATCCGCCGTCTCCCAGGCGGGACCGATGGTCGAACTGGGCTGGTCAGAGCGCGGATTGGGGATGATCTTTTCCCGAGTTTCCTCAGCCAGATATCCTTTATCAAACCAGTCACCTTTGGGATGCCACGGTTCCTCACTCCAGGCTTCCATATCGTCTGTGCGATGATGATAAATCTTGCCGTTGGAAATGGTGTGATATCCGTTTTGCTTTAAATATCTCGGCAGCGACAAATGCCCCGGCAGATCCTTGTCCGCCCAGGTATGCCAGTAAATGAATCGCTGAGGCGAGGGGCGCACACCGGTCAACAGACTCGCGCGGGAAGCCCCGCAAACCGGCACGTTACAGTGAGAGTTTTCAAACCGCACCCCTTCTCTGGCCAGTTTATCAATATTGGGTGAAATGATATGTGATTCGCCGTAACAGCCGAGTTCCGGTCTCAGGTCATCCACAGCTATGAACAGGATATTCGGGCGTACGGATATAGAACAGCAATAGCCGCCCAAACCAGCCAGACCTAATCCCCAAGCAGCAGTTTTAATGAATTGTCGCCTTTTCATAAACCAAAATCCGGCTTTTTATTATTCCAGACGATCGATTGCAGTCGCTCAGACAGTTGTTTCTCGATATCCTTATATTCCGGCTTGCCGGCCAGGTTGTTCCATTCATGGGGATCGTTGCGATGATCATACAACTCCCGGATGCCGTCTCCATGACGGGTATATCGATACCGGTCCGTTCTCAGGGTATAATGGGAGCGATTTAGCTTGACTTGCGTATCCTCTGTCTGATTCAATCCGCCAACAGCGGTCAAAGCATAATAGTCATCAAACTCATCGGGGCGTTTCGACTTGAACAAGGGGACCAGACTCTGGCCGTCAAGTTCAAATCCGGAAGTTTGTGCATGTGGATTACCCGGCAGACCGCAATAATCGGTTAATGTGGGATATATATCGATCAAGGATACCGGCTGCCGACATTCACTGCCGGCTTCAAGACCGGGCCCGGCTGCCACAAAAGGCACACGTGTGCTTTCTTCCCAGACAGAATTTTTAAACAACCAGTTTTTTTCACCCAGGTGATAACCGTGGTCGCTGGTAAACAGGACCAAGGTATTTTCCGCGTATCGGCTGTTCTCCAGGGCATCCAGAATTTTCCCGATCTGCGCGTCCAGGAAGGAAACATTGGCAAGATAGGCCTGGGTCCACTCGCGCAAAGCCTGATCCCGATCGGTTCGGGTTAATCGTTCGTATTTCATAAAGCCCCAGTGGATCGTATTGGATGTGTAGGATTCTTTTCCCTGTGGAAAAATATCGTTCAAATCATCTTTTTTTATTTTAACCAGTTCGATCTCATCCAACTTGTACAAGTCGAAAAACTCATCGGGCGCGAAAAGCGGCAGCATGCGGCCGGTTGATACCCACCATCATCAGAAACGGTTTGTCATACTGTTTCGCCAGTTTTTCACCGGCCCACTTGGCATTCAGTTCATCCGGCATTAAATCGCGGTCATCCGGTCCGTTGTATTTAAACGGTTTACCATACAAACGCCAACCTTTATATCCGGGAATCCCTTTTTCCGGATCGGGCAGGATCTCGGGAATATTACTCAAGCGGGCATAATTGGCGTCAATGGAAAACGATCCGTAATTACCGGGATAACTCTCGGCGCCGCCCCAGCCGGTTTTCTCGGTTTTGCCGTCCCAGGGATAGGGTCCCCAGCTGTGTTTGGGGCCGTATTCGTGAAAATGCGAATAATCCTCTTCATGTTGGTGAAAAATTTTGCCCGCTCCCATCACATGGTAGCCATAATTTTTGAAATGCTGCATCATGGTGTGAGATTGTTTGAGCACCGGATAGTCCCACCAGTCCAGATAGTCGCCCTCATTGTTGCGGATACGATAGTAACCGGATGTATGCGGATACAATCCCGACAGCATACTGGCGCGCGACGGCGCACACAGAGGCGAATTGCAATGCGCATTCAGGAATGTCTTGCCTTTGTTCATCAGACGCTTGATGTTGGGGGTTTTTACCTGAGGATGGCCTCCCATACCCTCAACCATATCATTCAGATCATCACAAATGATAAACAGCACATTCGGTTTTTTCCTGCCACTGCACACAGACAGCAGACCTGTTGCGGATAATGCCGCACCGGAATATAAAGATTTTTTTAAAAATGATCTACGCGATTCCATATGACACCTCTTTTTTTATTACACACCAGTCGCTTTAATGAGCAATTTTGCCGGCGCGATAGACTTTATAACCACTTTTGCGGAAATGCTGCATAAATGTGACCGCTCATTTCAAGGTCGGATTATTGCGCCAGTGATCCTCCACAAAATCATACCCGAAATAGCCGCTGGTACATGGATATAATCCGGACATAAAACTGCCGCCTAACTTTCATGTAAGCCATCACATTCATTCGGTCAGTTCAAGAATATCATTTAATAAGAATTTCACCCGTTCGTTCACCTTTATCTGAAAAGGGCCCGCAGTCGTGGGATGCTGTCTCTCACTGTTGGTCATATCCATACTCATGCCAGACTCTATCGGTACACCCGGTAATGGCACATCCGCCATCCATATTAACTCCAGAGTACACGGTAAAAGCTGCAGCTCAAACTGCTCTACTGATCCTCCGCATTCCCACTGTTCAAACCAGCGGTCAAGATCGAGTCTGCCTTTATGATCCACATAGATATTGCGGTCGCAGATATTCTGCGGATTCTTAATCATAGGCAGCTCCCGCACGTTGTAAAAAATATTGTTACGGATCAAATTATCAAGAGATGTCAGCGGCTCTCCGTCCAGAGACCGGTCTGTGTTGATCATTGCGGTCACCGGATTTCTCGACTCGCCGATGAGGTTATGCATCACCCGGGCGTTGTCCGTATCGAATAAAGAGATTGCAATACAGTCGGCATTCCAAATAATATTATGATCCACCCAGTTCGGAACCTTGGACGCTTCAATGAAAACAGCGCCGTTATAACAGGGGGCAATGTCATGAATTACATTTCGGGTCACCCGGCTGTTGCGGTTATCCCAATCCAGCCAGATCGCACAGGCGGATTCGATATCATGTACATAATTGTTAATAATAAGATTATGCTCACTTCTCAGCCATTTGACGCCGGCGCATTCCCAGTATCGCTCCACATCCTGCCAGCCGATATGATGAATATGATTGTTTTCAAGCAGAGAGTGCCGCACCGTATGTCCCTGAATGCCGCCGGTGCCGCATTCATAAACCTCGTTATCCCGGATCATAAATCCGCCTTTATGATCGCGGGAACGTCTGCGTTCCGCGCCTGAATCATCAAGACTGCGATATTCAGCCGTACGCGCTCCGGTTTCTATTCCGACAGAATTGACCTGACGAACCACATTATTCTGTATGATCCAGTGATGTCCGTTATTCACGTAAACCGCACCTGTCCCGATACGTGGAAAACCATTGGCGGCATGTTCAAAGATGAAACCCTGCAGTTTGATATATCCAACCCCCATGGTTTCGGGTTTGAACAACTGTTGATGCACGGTAACCTCAAAAATGCTGGAATCCGGTTGATACGATCCGAACGGATGAACGTGCAGAACGGCATTTTCCGTATCCACCCAATAGGTGCCCTGAAATGACGTCAAATCTTCATAAATGCCCATCTGGGTCAGTCGCCTGCCGTTCTGAAACACCAGTCCGCGCCCAAGGGTATAGGGTATGCGGCCTTTCCACTGATGCGCCCAGTGCATCGCATGAATTTCCTCATCACTGGCGTTGGGTATCAGGAACGGATTGCAGTTGTTCGGGAAAACATCCTGAGGTAAAGTGGTCTGCCACAATTTATGAGAATAACTGCGCACTCGCAGATCTTTTTGACTTTTCGGATCGGCAGACATTTCCCAGTCAGCGTTCAAAACGACAGACCCTTTGACAACCACATGCTCACCCGGCGCCGCTGTATAGCAGACCATGGCCCGGGATGACAAACCGCCGTGTTTGGGCGCGATCTTTTCCCGGTACACACCACTGTGAACCACAACTTTTTCTCCGGGCCTGACGACCTGTGCCGCATGATTAATGGTCCTGAACGGCCGACTGCGCGTTCCGCTGTTTTCATCAGAAGCCTCGGGATGCGCCTGACTCACATGATAGACCCGACTATATTCGGTTTGATCCCGCCAGTAAGCAAATTTTGACCCGTCTGGAAGAGCGATATCGCCTGCGGCAGTATGCAAATATCCTGAACCAAGACAAAATCCTAATAAAATAGAAAAAAATATCTTTTTTCGAAACATACAAGACTCCTTTTTTATGTTATTTTACAGTGATGACCGCTTCAGCCGGTTCGCAAGCGCCCAGCTCAGCGCCGCGCTCACCCGGAGAACAGCCGCCGATCAACACCCGAAAATCACCGGGCTCGATCAAATGATTGCCCTTTTCATCGATCAGCGAAAACATATCAGGTGTTAACTCAAATGTAACGCTTTGACTCTTCCCGCTTTCCAGGGACACGCGCCGAAAATCTTTCAACGCCCAGTTCGGCACCCGAACCGTAGCCTCAACATCGGATACATAAAGCTGCACCACCTCATCACCGGCCAGATCTCCGGTGTTTTTAACTGTAACCTGTGCACGAACGCTGTCTTTTTTGCTGATTTGTGTTTTTTCCAGTTCCAGATTCGAGTATTCAAAACGGCTGTAACTCAGTCCGAACCCGAACGGGTACATGGGTTTTTTGGACATATACCGATAGGTCCGGTCGGTCATGTCGTAATTCTCAAACGGCGGTAAATCCTCTACAGACATGGGAAAGGTAATGGGCAGTCGTCCGGACGGACAGGCGTCCCCGAACAGAATATCCGCCACTGCGTTGCCGCCTTCCTGTCCCGGATACCCCACCCAGAGCACCGCATCTGCAATGTCATGTACCTCGTGCATTTCCATGGGACTGCCTCCGGTGACCACGGCAATGATCGGTTTGTCACTTTTTTTCCGCAGTTTTTTCAAAAACTTGATCTGGTTTTCCGGAAAATCCATGTGAATTCTATCACCCAGAGTCGGCGAAGCAATGGCTTCTCCCTCTTCCCCTTCCAGCAACGCAGAAATTCCCACAAATGCGATTGTCGCATCTGCTTCGGTCGCGTCACCCGAGGTCCAATCAAAGGGGTTGGCATTATCCCGATCCAACAGACAACCATGCTTGTACTGAATGAAACTGCCAACTTCCAGCTTATTCACCACACCCTCCAGCAGGGTGACCATTTTCTCGTTCACACCATAGTAATTTCCCATCAGAACTTCAGTGGACGTCGCCTGGGGACCGGTGACGAACAAATAACGGATATCCTTTTTCAGGGGCAGTATGCCATCGTTCTTTAGCAAAACGACGGACTTTTGTGCAACTTCACTTGAAAGTTGCCGGTGCTTTTCACAACCGATAACCTCCGTTCCAATTTGAGTATAGGGATTGTTTTCGGGCGGATCAAACAGCCCCAGTTTAATCTTTGTTTTCAACAGATAGGCAAGAGATTTATCGATCTCTTTTTCCTCGACCAGTCCCTGATTCACGGCTTGTGTCAGATTTTTATACACATCTCCGCAGTTCAAATTAATACCGCGCTTGAGTGCCAGGGCTGCGGATTCGACGGCGTTTTTCGTGACGTTGTGATGTTCATGAAAATCACGGATCGCCCAGCAGTCAGATACCACGTGCCCCTCAAATCCCCAGTGATCCCGAAGTATATCCTGGATCAGCACCTGACTGCCGCAGCAGGCTTCATCATTGGTGCGATTATAGGCACACATGACCGCCTCCACCCCGGCGTCCACCAGAGCCTTGAATGCGGGCAGATAGGTTTCCTGCATATCTTTGAGCCCCGCTTGCGCGTTAAAATGATGCCGGTTGCCTTCCGGACCGCTGTGAACAGCATAATGCTTGGCACAGGCCGCGGCTTTCATATATTTCGGATGATCGCCCTGCAGCCCTTTCACAAAGGCAACCCCCAATCTGGCGGTCAATACCGGATCTTCCCCATAGGTTTCCTGTCCCCGCCCCCAGCGCGGGTCCCTGAAAATATTGATATTGGGCGTCCAAAAGGTCAGACCGCTATAGCGTGGCAACGATTTTCTATCCTCGGCTGCGTGAAAAATGGCCCGCGCTTCATCCGAGATTGCATCAGCCACTCTGTAAACAAGATCATCATCAAAAGCAGCGGCCATACCAATGGCCTGGGGAAACACCGAAGCTCGTCCCGAGCGGGCCACACC
The DNA here is from genome assembly GCA_034521575.1 of candidate division KSB1 bacterium. NCBI lineage: Bacteria > Pseudomonadati > Candidatus Zhuqueibacterota bacterium. The sequence goes on along the minus strand of JAXHMJ010000003.1, from coordinate 535,379 downwards.
GTGCAGACATTCGTTCCACCACGTATAAGCAGGGATACCCAGTTTGGGTATGGCGGCGGATTCGTGCAGCATTTGTGAGACCTTTTCTTCGAGTGTCATTTTGGAAAGCAGATCCTTGATTCTTTCATCTGCGGGCGTATCAGTATCTCTGAATTTTTCGTGTGCCACGTTAAATCTCCTCTAATCGTGTGTCAAGTTTTCAACCAGTTTAACAATATCATCCGCCTCGTTCTCGGATTCCAGCATGGGTTCCACATAAATATATAATCCTTTGGACGAAAGCGAGGTCATGAGCGGTTCGATATCCTTTACATCACTCACACGCACCAGCAGAGACTTGTCGGCTTGCTGAATGCGCTGCAGTACAGGAATAAATTCGACCGGCGAAGGCTGGCCGGCCACATTGGTCCATTGGATCATTTTCAGGTTTTCAAGAGAGAGCATATGATCCAGATGCCGGACCTGCTCGGCTCCATCAAGATGGTACAGGGGATAGTCCAGGAACTCTGACTGTTCCTCGAGTTCCGGTACCGCAAAAGTTTCATACATATCCGGAGAAATCATCACGGAAATATCGCACTGCATCTGGGCGTGCAGCCCGGGCGCCCAGGTATCCAGCCATCCTATGGTGCTGCCTCTGTCATTGTTTTCGCGGATCAGACTGTAAAGCTCCGGGGTCACGCTTTTCCAGACCTGCATAATCTCCTTCAAAGCCTTCTGGACCACTTGTGGCTGCAGAGCCATATCCATTAACAGATTATCGGACTGCCGAAGGTGCGCCAATGCATCCAGATTTCCTGAAATATCCGGCATGGAAATCATAAACCGTCCCCGGCTCTCGTCCACCAGGTATTTCATCACCTCAAAATTTTTCTTTAAAAGCAGACTTTCCGGATTATACTCGACTGTAAACGGCATCCCGGACTCGACTGGTTCGGCGGGACGCATCCAGATAGAGTCTTGAAAATCTATTTCAATACCCTTGAAAAATGCCGCGTGCCCTGCCGCGCCAAAATTGGAAAATATGAGTGGAAACGACTCGCCGGCAAAATACGTTTTTTCAATTCGCTCCGTCTCACGGGCGAGAATCCGTTCACCGTCCAACCAATAAGCCACTCGTTCCCCATACTTTTCCGGAAGCGGCGGCGCCTGATAATGCTGATTATTTTTACGGGCAACCACTCGCACGCAGCAACGATCAATAATTTCATTGTTCCAGAGTGCGGTAAAACGTTTTTTTATTTTATTCCACGACTGCAGCATCAGCACCTCCTTTTTGTTGTCGTCGTTTCTGCAGTGCACTTTCCACCTGATCCAGTATAGACTGATCAAGCGGATACAGCCACATGACAATAAACGCAAGCACAGCAAACACCGCCGGGAATACGCTGATAATCAGTCTGATGCCGATCAGAGTATCCGGTGATTGCGCCACATTGGGCTGGAAACCGAACAACGCCAACAGCCACGCGAGTATAGAGCCTCCCAGTGCCAATCCCAGTTTGATGGAAAACAACGAAGCGGCCATGACCAGGCCGGTCGCACGGCGTCCGGTTTTCCATTCCGAATAATCCGCGGTATCCGGGAAAATGGACCATTGCAATACACCCAGTGCGCCAAGGGATGTCGTTGCAATGATCTGAGACAGGACCATCAGAATAAAATCATCCGGACTGAACACATAAAAGACAACGGACGTCACGGCAAACAGGCCCAGCAGCCAGAGATAAGACTTGCGTTTATCAATTTTTTTAGCCAGAGAACCGACCAATATGGCACCAACAATGGATAAAATCGTACCTATGATCATAAAGGAAGAGGCCGCGGTACCAAATTCAATGGACAACTCTCTGCCGAAAAACGATAAATTAACAACCTTTACATAATATTTAAAATAATACATAATGCTTCCGTTTCTCACCACAATCATAATCAGTGTAAAAACACTGACGACCGCAATACAGACCCAGGCAATATTTTTAAACAGATCGGCAAAATCCTGCTTCATGGTTGTTTTCTGACTGTGCAGCGGTACAACGCGCTCTTTGGTCGCGGCAAATGTGATAAACAAGAGCACGGTGGCGACACCGGACAATATGCTCATGGTCCATTGCCATCCCAGCTGTTCATTATCGCCTCCGAGTTTACGCACCAGTGTCATAACGGAAACCTGTACAATAATCCCGGCAACAAACGCGGCGATCAGTCTGTATGATGCGACCACCGTGCGTTCCTTGGGGTCCTCGGTTAACACACCCATCAATGCCGAATAAGGAACATTGACCACCGTATATAACATGATCAGCAAAATATAAGTGACATAAGCATACACGATTTTGCCGGTCATACCAAAATCCGGCGTGGTAAATGTCAACACGCCTATGATGCCGAACGGGATGGCAAACCACAGAATAAATGGCCGAAACTTGCCCATTTTCGTGTTGGTGCGGTCCGCGATCATGCCCATTAGAGGATCATTAACCGCATCCCAGACCCGGGTTACCATAAACAAAGTGGCAACGGCGCTTGCGGAAATGCCGTATACATCCGTATAAAAATAGGTTATAAAGAGAATAAAGGTTTGAAAATAGAAATTCGATGCAACATCGCCCAGACTGTAACCGAATTTTTCAAAAAAGGATAGGCGGCCGTTCTTTGCTTTCATTTGTTTTTCCTTTTCTTAAAGATTAGGATTCTGATCCTTTTTCTGACTCGTTGTAACTGCCGTTCATATAAAGGAATGGCAAAGTAAAGTTGATACTCTATTACATATTATCTGTACACCGTAATACCGATGCAGGATTAATTCAGTTTGATCATCTTTCCGGTTATCATTTGCTTTTTTTTCAAACGATAAAAATACACACCGCTTGGAGCAGATTCACCGCTATCACTCAATCCGTCCCAGGAAATCCGGTATTTACCCGCTGCATGATTGGCATTTATCAGGGTTCGGATTTTGCGGCCGCGGATATCATAGATATTCAAAGAAATATCTCCGGATTTTTTCAAAAAAAACTCTAAAAAACAGCTCGTATTAAACGGGTTGGGGTAATTTTGTTTTAATTCCAGCTCTGTCGGACAAGGCCGCTCAAGTACATTCGCAGTGTCTTTGGCTTTAAAGGTTAACACCGATACAGATCGGGGACAAAGATCGAGAGTAAAAGATTGGTTGATGAGGGAAATAGATTGCGATTGTTCATAAAGCCAGGGGTCTTTTGGTGGATGGACATCCGAATTTTCAAGCACACCGGTCAGGGTAACCAAACGGCCTTTGGATTCCAGATTTGCAAATTCAAACAAATCGAGTGTGACACGTGACGGTTTATCAAAATGACGATTAATGAGGAAAATTGCAATTCCATCTCTGGAACCTGTGGGCAGAACATCCACAACTGCCACCCGCTCCTTTGCCTGGATGCCGCTCAATTTCAGAGGCTGTTCAAAGGTAGGTAGATTGTCAATGGTCATGTTCAGGAGATAATCACAATGATGTTGTGCGTAAAATGCCGTCATTTTACAGGACGGTAAATAATATGGCTCTGTTTCACTCTGTTTATCAACCCGAATGCCGTTAATGCCCCATCTGCTGCCCACCAGCATGGATTGACAGGCCATTTCAATAACATCCGCAGACCGCATGATGCCATGAAGAAATCCGGCGACACCGACGGCATGCGCGTATTGAGATCTGAGTGGAACAAGGGGAACCGATTGCCACCAGCCGTTCCAGTTCCACTCGGTTAATGCTATTTTTAGATCATAACGTTTCGCCAGGTCAATGAGCGGACTGCCTATTTCGGACATGAAATAATGATCCTGTTTATTTGGTACACTGACAAAAGCGTTCCAGATTTCTCTTTGGGTTAAATGCCGAGCGGATATTTTACGGCCGTGTTTTCTGATATTACTGTTAGTGATCGCCCAGGGCATATATTGGTGAAACACATAATAATCGATACGGTCACCTAATATTGCGGTCAGACTTGTCATCATGCTGTCATCCACATAATCTGCTATGATTTTTGCGTCAGGATCAATTTTCTCAATCATATCAATATAACGCCGTACACATTCAATGTAACGGCTATAACGGTTTGTTTTGATGCCCGCTTGTTCGACGAGCTTCCGCTTCCAGCTCCAGAGCGCCCAGGTTTCGTTCCCGATTTGAAAACAGTCAAAATCAAAGGGTTCAGGATGCCCGTTCGCAGCACGAATCCCGGGCCAGTCGGGCATTCCGGCGGGCAATTCCTGTCCTGTATCCGCATTGGCATAAGCCACCAGACCGGCCGCGTGCAGCACCGCAGAATCCAGGGGCTGACGCTTGAGATAGGCATCAAAAAAATTCAGGGGCACAATTACCCGGCAATTCAGTTCAGCAGTCAATTCAGCAAATTCATCATAACCGAACCGGTTGGTTACCGTATCACCCTGATTACCGATCGATACCGGTCTATCGCTGCGACCCGGCAAATCGATCATATCCGTCCAGTCCGTGTAATCTACATCCGTTCCGCCCGGAAAACGAAGAACCGGAACCTCCAGTCCCTTGATTTTATCCATTACCCTGGGATCAAGCTCACCGGTATCATCCAATATGGCATCCTCAATTCCGAACTCACCGCCCCAGCTGGGTCGTTCCAGAAAATGTCCAAACAGACTGTGGTCAATGTAAAAAAGCGGATCAGGAGACACAGTAATACTCATCTCCTGAGCGTTTAAATGCAAGCATTGCCAGAGTATAATCAAAAATATAAACTTTTTGTTCATCCTGTCCATCATGCGTTTCAGACCTGTTAATAAAGCTTTCAGAATAAAAAAGACCCGAATCTGTATTTATAGTAATGTGGCAGCAATAGAATGCAATAGTCTGAATACTGCAGGGTCCCAATGAATTTAAGTGTTGCCGGACACCTTGATGCCGGGTTCATTTGGGACCCTTTTCGCAGTACTGCAAGGAGAGAAAAGAAGTTGATACATCATTGATACATTTTATTCAAACGAATCAGACACAATAGTTAAAACCATCAGGATGATGTTTTTGTTATACTTTCTTGCAGTCGTTGTTCCAGATATTCCGGATACTGCCGAATGGTGTACTTTTTTCTCAAATCCTTTAACAGCTTTTGTTCATTCTTTTGCTTTAGATAGGCCACCAGATCCTTTTCGAGAGAACCGTGCCTGGCCTGTTCAAAGGTCAGCTGTCCTCCCTGAATCCTTTCCTTGCATTCCAGGAGGGCAAATTGTCGGCCGTCTTCAGGATGATTAAAAGCTACCGGTCCTTTTCTTTCTCCTGATTGCATTTCGAACGCATATCGGCCCAATTCAACAATATCAGGTTGGCGCGCGGGCAGGATCTCGCCGTCTTTGTCCATTCTAAACGACTGGATGAGTACGGGGAAACCACTCTGCCGGAAGGAATCGAATGCTTGAAGTTTTTTAGCCAAGGCTTCGGCTTTCTCCCGGGTGTCGGCTCTCACCACATTCAGCACAGCTCTGCCCTTTTTATAATATCGGGATTCTTTATGTTCATTATAAAAGGCTGACAGCCGTTCCTCGGTTATTTCCGGTAATGATTCCCGGAGAATGGTTTTATTGAAAAGAATCACCAACTCGCGCTCGAGCGGTTCGCGGATTTCTTGTTCATAATAAATATTTTTATCCAGTCCGAGTTTCCCGGCTTTATGGATCATACATTCATACCCCATATATTCATAAACAGCGTTTTTCAAATCCTCAATGTCCGGATATTCCAAAAGCTTTAGGGATTTCATATCCCGGAAATAACGCCGAGAGATCACTGTAATCCACCATCCCTGCATTGTGTTCAAGAACCACCCGGTTCCGACCGGATTCGATGGCTTTTCTCAACGTATCGGAAGAGTTGAACATAAAAAAGTCGGGATCCACATTTCCCCATTCGACAATTTGTTCTAATGCATTCTCATTCCATTCAAATGTGGTTGAATCCATACAGGTTGCCATACTGTCTGCATTGGCTTGACGCATTTGCGGTTTGTAAAGGGTTAATAACCGTTGTTCAATTTTTTCGCGCATTTCGGCGAGAGGTTTTTTTTCAACGGTTTCTATTTCTTCCACTTTGAGCAAAACATAACCGTCTTTGTATTCAATAATATCGGAAACCCTTCCGGGTTTGAGTTGAAACAGGGTACGCACTTTTCTGTTCTCAGGACCTGTCCAGTGTTTTACCGGCATCAGGCCTCCTTTTTCAGCTGAGGATGGGTGTTCGGAAAATTCTTTTGCCAGACTGTCGAATGGCGCTCCCTTGAGAGTGGAATGACAAATTCTTACAAGCTGCTCGTATGTATCACGATTCTGTTCGTTTTGCAGATAAATCTGGCGGTAACGTATTTTTTTGCCGAGGTTTTTATAATATTGTTGTATCGAGGATTCGTTCACATAGACATCTGCAATTTCTGTTTCAAAATACCAATGGACCAGTTTTCTGTTGATCAGCATCCTGATTTTCTTTTGAATCCGTGGGTCCTGATGATAGCCCCGCTCCATCATCTCCAGAAATTTGAGACGATTGTTGATCATCCTTTCAAGGTCAGGTCTGCAATTCTTTCGAATGCGGGATTTTCATAAGGTTTATAATACCGATAAAACTCTCCAAATTCCTTATAAGTAATTGCCGTATCTTCCACCCGTGCAACTGTATCGGTTGATTGTTCACCACAGCCGGATGCCAGGACAAGTAAAAACATTAAAAAAATACAATATAAAAGTTTAGCTGCCATAGTTCTCATCATAAGTGTAAAATCTCTTTTAAAAAAATACCTCTATACAAATTGATAATAAATACCCTGTTCACCTGAAAAGGTGAACAGGGTAAACCAGTACAAACAACGCTTAATCTATTTAATCAGCATCATCTTCATGGTCTGAGTATGATCACCGGCCTTTAATTTGTAAAAATAAACACCGCTCACCACTTTTTGACCAAAACTGTTGGTACCGTCCCACTGTACTCTGTGGGTTCCGGCAATCTTTTGTTCATTCACCAGTGTCTTGACTTTTTGACCCAGCATATTGTAAACACCCAGTTCAACATCATTCACCTTCGTCAGGTTGAATTCGATGGTTGTATTCGGGTTGAACGGATTCGGATAGTTCTGTTTCAGGTCAAATTCTCTGGGTGAAGCCACTTTGTCTTCAACGCCGGTGCTGCCGTTTTGGACCATGGATTCAAAATCAGCCGTTTCCTGATCCTTAATCGCCATCCACGCCTGTTTTTCTGCCGGGAACCAGTTCAAGTCACCAAGCGGCAGATCGCCATAAGCAGCATCCAAAAGATTCGCATTGCTGTAGCTCAGGTCTTCAACCGGCGGCCAGGCAACGGCTAACGGATCACCGTCCGGATCCCAGTGGTACATGGTCAGTTCAGGTGCTCCAGTTTTTTGATCCATCATATAGGCCATCATAGAGTCACGGCTGGTCTGTTCATTGGTGAACATGACCTCTTCGTTATACAACGTACCGTTAACCATATGCGGCCAGGTTTCATCATCCGCAAAAATGCTTAGGGTCACGCTGTTCATCCAGGGGTCCTCAACCCAGCCTGAAGGGGTGGTATCGGTTTCAAATGTGGCCAGAAGGTTTGAGAACACCTCGCTGTGATGCCACAGGTTGTTGTGAACCAGCATGCGGCGTTCGGCTTCGGCTTCTTCATAAAATGCCGCGGTCGAGTCGCCAATCCAGGGTTCCAGCACACCGCGTGTGGTAATGGTATCGACATTAATGTCGCCGAACGGAACCGGATCATAGTCATTAGTCACAACTTCAATTTCACTTTCACCATAGAGATTCATGTTGTGATAAATATTGTTGGTGATATAAGAATTAATATGCTCCCGATGCATGAGCGGGAAGCGCATACCGTTGACAAAGGTGTTGTGATTGATCCATAACAGTTTGGTCATATTTTCCCAGGGTTTGATGGTCAAACCATTGACGTTGAGGAAGGAACAGTTTTCCACATAAAGTTTTTCAATACCCAAACCGGAACCATCCCAGTTCAGAGCGCGGCCGTTCCATAGATTGACGCCCAGATTCTTCCACATGCTGTTGGTGGCAATCACCGTATGCCATTGGCCATAAAAGGCAAACGTCTGCCAATTCGTGCGTTCAATCAGCATATTGTCAATAATCGCTGTGGTGCTGTCACCGGTTAAACGTGTGCAACGAGCAAGCTGGGCGCCGTTGGGAGCATAGTTAATCATTGCGAAATTCTTCACCGTCAGATCATCATCGGTACGAACAAGTTCGCTTGCTGCTTTGTCGCCGTCCTCGGCAAGCCCTGAAGCCACAACAGCAGGAAACGTGGGGGCTGCGGGATCATCTTTTTCACCGACCAAAACCAGATCATATTCACTGGCTCTGATGACACCAGACAGAAAATAATAAGCGCCGCGTTTCAGTTTATAAACACGATCTTCATTAACGCGTTCACCGGTTTCCGTGGTATCTCCGTCAACAGCCGTATTCAAAGTTCCGAATCCGGGCAGCACAACTGCGGTATCACCGACCACCTCTTCAATCACGTCATCCCAGGTTTGATCCTGAGCGACCACGAGTGCAGGCAGTATAAACAATGCACTCAGCAAAACAACCAAATAGAAGCGATACGATTTCATAACTCCTCCTCGTAAAAGTTGGATAATTGTGCAGCAGAACGATTCTGCTGCGGATGAATTTTCTCTTTCAGCTTCTCATGTTGTGCTCTTAACATTTAAAGGTTTTTCTCACCTCCTTTCGTAAATCCTGCCTTTTCCGTCTGTGGAAAAGGCAGGATCAAATTACTTTACATGCGATAACGCAATCCGATTTCAAACACGCGCCCGTAAAGCTCACGTCGGTTCACGCGTATCGGATCCACAACTGACGTCTGATAAAACACATCTTCGCTGTCCAGCAGATTGCTGGCGTTCAGGAACATCTGAACCCCCTCCCAGGGGAGCTTTTGCTGCAGGTTCAGATCCAGACGATAATAATCTTCTGTGTGTTGATCCATCTCCGGACGACTGCCAATCGAGTAAATCACATCGCCCTGGAACATCCAGGACAATCTCAGTGAAAACCCTTTTAAATCATAGCCGAATGTCATATTGGCAATATCATCCGGTTGATGCAGCATACGGCCGGTACGAAAAGTATCGATGAGTGTGGTTTGCGGCGGATAACTGCTGTAATCCGTTTCCGCCTTGAACTGCGGATATTTGGTTTCAGAATTAATTTTTGTGTAATTGAGATTCAAAATCACAGTATTGAACGGCTTGGGCAGATACCAGAAATTCGTCTGCCATTCCAGTTCCAGACCCGTGATATAGGCATCATACGGGTTATTGACCGGGACTGTCCAGGGCTGATTTTTATAGGTACTGTTTTCACTCAACCCGACTTTGGTCGGATCCAAAAGGATCTTTTGGGTTCTCCAAAAAATATTACTGACTTCTTTATAAAATGCATTGATACCCAGCAAGCCGACATAATCACCGTAAAAGGCCAGTCCGGCATCCCAGTTGTCAGACAGAGCCGGCTTTAAATCCGGATTCCCTGAAGATAAACTACCTAAAGTCGGATACAATGCGAGTTTATTGATAAAATACAAAAAATCAGGCCGGGCAATCGCACGGGTTTTGGAAAACCGGATATCCATCCAGCTGCTCGGACTGTATTTGACATTCACACTGGGGAACCAATAGTCAAATTTGCGTTTGGAATGTCGGTCATACGTCTGACCGGACCAGTTGTCGATTTCAATTGCCTGTACGGCATTGTAACTGGTAAATTCGTGTTCATAACGCACACCCGGAATAATGAGTAAATCCTTTCCGATATTGAATTCGCCCATCACATAAAAGGCTTTCACCTCTTCCCAGCCGTCATAATCATTGGCGTGCGACTCGTTCCAGCGCGGACGAATCTCGGGACGTGAATATTTGGCGATATTCTTCACATGTTTAAAGATAATAGAGGGGCCGAGCTCAAACGGATACTCCCAAAAAGTCACCTTCATCATAATCTTTATCCATCAATAGCGGGAAAAAGAACGGCGGCTGCAGATTGCCGGCGCCCCAGCCAATGGAATGCAGATAATCTCTTGTCTCGTCCGTTAACAGGGACAGATCCCAGTCCATGGGACCAAGCCAGCGGTTGGTGTCATAAAACCGGTCTTTAGAGGTGTATTTACCGCCAAACCGAAAATCACCGCTCAAAAATGATCCGACCTGCATTGGTATTGTAAAATCCAGATTGGCCTGAAAATTATTGTCATGCATTTCGGTTTGCCAAATATCAAGGTCTTTGACATAGGCCTCCTCGTAATCGTTCCTGGCAAATCCGAAAAGAGCTTTCGGGCCTTTTGTCAGAAGGCTGGAATATCCCCGATCAAAAGCAGAAAGTTCAATAAAATTAAGTGATAAATCTCTGGGATGATTGCGGTTCGATGTCGTATAGGCCAAACCGTAATCCACTATCATAAAAGAAAAGTCATTTTCACCCTGCAGAGAATGGGTAAAAGTATTAATTTCATGTTCCTCACCTTTGACATCCCAATGATGCTCCACAACCGAGAACCTAAACTCCTCCGTCCGGTCCAGTCTGTCGCGATTCCACTGTGTATAAATCGAATTGAACTGCAATTGGCCGTTGGGCATCTGATAATCCATGATGATACTGGCGCCATAACGTTTTCGAATGTCCTCGCGGTCTTGGAGTTTAAAGACGTCCATCTCCAGGGGGGATTCTCCGAGTCCCATTTCCTTGACAATTTCCCAGTCCACATCAAGCAAATGGGTTCCGCGGTCGGCACGTTCAAGATTTCCCTGCAGAGACACACCCAGTTTGTCATTGAAAAACCGGTTGCTGATCGATGCCTGAATTTTATACGGTTTGTACGATTGCATTTTTTCATTATAACCGCCCTGCACCAGAATATCCGTATGCAGCCCCGGTTCAGCTTCTTTCAGGCGCAGATTGACCACACCACCGATCGCGTCTGCGTCCTGGTCCGGAGTCAGGGACTTTATTACCTCAATTTCGGACAACATATTCGGCGATATCATAGTCAAATCCACAGACCGGTTATCGGTATCCGTGGAAGGTATGGCGACATTGTTCAGTTTCACCGTATTAAATTTCGGGGTCATACCGCGAATAGATACCTTGGTGCCCTCACCGCCGGAACGCAGCACATTGATACCGGGTAGCCGCCCCAGAGATTCCGCGGCATTGGCATCCGGTATCTCCTGAATCCGGTCCGAAGCCACAACATTACGAATCGAACGTGAAGACAGCTGTTTGTTGATAGCTTCCAGCTGACCTTCCCGCTGCGCGGTTACGTGAACCTCTTCCGTCTGAACGGATGCATAGGACAAACGCGCGTCTCGAACCAGGGTTTCATCACTTTCGACTTTAATTTCATAGGAAGCGTTCTTATAACCGATGTACCTAATTTCCAGTGTATAGGAACCGGGTTTGACATTCCTGATCACATATTCACCGTCAATATCGGTCGCTGCTCCGATACTCGTTCCGTCAATCACAACATTCGCGCCGGGCAGCGGCTCACCGGAGGAAGCATCTGCAACTTTGCCCTTGACCGTACCTCTTCTGGAACGACCGGCAGGCGCGTCAGCCGCCGGTACGATGGCAACCTGTCCTGCGGAAGTAAAATGCAGAGCGGTATTTGTTTTTTTCAACACATTGACAATGGCTTCCAGGGCAAGCACATCATACATTTCCAGAGAAATTTTTGAATCGAGAGGCAGGTCATCGCGATTATAGTTGATCATCATATCTGCTTCCCGGGATATGATGGACAACGCGTCTTCAAATGTTTCATTTTTGAAATTAACAGCTATTTTCTTTTGCATGCCGGAGGGCATTAACAACCCGGCATACTGTCGCAAATCAATTTCATCCGAACTATCCTTTTGTTGCGCTTGCAGAGGCAGCAATGTACACAGCAAAAGGATCAACACAGTAAGAGTCAGAACTTTCATTTTCAGCTCACTCCTTTCTTCCCGGCATATCTTTGACGGGAATCAGTTTAATGACACTATCTTTTTGAACCATTTCAGTTTTTGTTAATACGGTTATCAGTTCAAAGATATCATCAACGTTCGAGCGCTTCAGCTCGCAGGTCAGGTGCTCACTGGCTGTGGTGGTATCCTCCAAAACAAATTTCAGATCGTACCAGCGTGTCAGTTGGTTCAAAACCTCTTTGACTGTCGTATTTTCAAAATGCATTTCGTTATGCATCCAGGAAGTAATGTCGCTGGATGACACGGTCACGGGCGGTGTTGGTCTTCCGTCCTGTCCCAAATAACTCTTTTTCCCTCTTGTTAGAACGACCTGTCCACCATGTTGCGGATCTTTGTGACGAAGAGAAACTTTGCCTTCCCGGACAGCAACAGCCACAGTCGGATTCTCGTTCCATGCACGCACATTAAACTTGGTTCCCAACACACTGACAACTGCATGAGTGGCATGCACACGGAAAGGTTTGTTCGGATCAGGCGCCACGTTAAAAAAAGCCTCACCCTTTAGATAAACATCCCTGTGCTCGGAAAAATGATCCGGATAGCGCAGTTCACTGCCGGAATCGAGGGTGATGCGTGTACCATCTGAAAGTTTGACATGCATTCTTTCGGTGTGATCAACATTTACCGTCTGGTAAGATATGGGATTTTCTGTTCCCGGATATCCGGTAAAACCGTGTGTATAAATATAGGATACTATGAATATCACCACTGCAACAGCAGCAACCCGCAATATTTTCCCTGTTTTGATAATACTGGCATGCCATGCATGGGTGCGATGATCGGTTTCCACCTGCATCTTTTCTCGCAGTTCTCTCCAGAGAGCCTCGGTTGATCTGGTTTTAGATAGATGATATCTCGAATCCCATAATTTCTGATACTGATGCATTTGATCACAAAAATCAGAATTTTGAAGCATACAGGATTCTATCCAGTTTTTTTCGCTTGCGGTGCATTCATCAGACAGATATTTGGCGACAAGTGTCCATGGTATGTGATTTTTCATAAGCCTTCCCGGTTCAAGTCATTAATAATCTGTAACTCATATTTAGTATCCTTCAGATTACAGATACCCTGACAAATTTATTTAAAAAATTGTTGTTTTTAGATAAAAACAGATACAAAGAGATGAGCTAATTTTCTGCGGAGGATTTTGAGTGCGCGCCCCATTTGTGTTTCAACTGTTTTAACCGAAATATCCAGGACAGAGGCTATTTCCCGATAGGTGAGATGATTATAGCGGTTCATACAAAATATGATTCTGCATTTCTCCGGCAAACCATCAATAGCGTTGTTCAATTGAAGGTCCAGCTCTTTTTCTAAAACCTTTGCATCGGAAAATTCGGCGTAAATAATCCGTTCTTCCTGAACATTCCTGTATTTTTGCTCGGTGTTTTGTTTTCTAATAACCTTGAGAGCTCTGTTTTTTGTGGCCTTGTAGATATAACTCTTTAGATTCGATGATGGATCAATTTTATCACGGTTTTGCCAGAGATTCAGAAAAACATCCTGCACAATATTTTCTGCTGAATAAATATCTTTTACATAATAACAGGCAAATTCAATCAGTTTTTGGCAATAATAACGGTAACATCTTTCAAATGCCTGGATATCTCCATCTTTAATGTTTACCGCCTCAAGATTAAAAATATTGGATTGTGTATTATAATCATTCATCAGAGTACTCAAGGTAGAAATTAATTAACACCAAAGTACAAAACGAAATCACTTGACACAATGTTTTTTTTATCATTCAAAAGGCCCGGCTGGTAAGTCATACCTGTTTAAACATCCCGCCTTTATTTGCATCATCCACGATGCCCGCATTTTGCGATGCATGCGTTACTAAGCTTTGGAATCATCGACAATAGTCTCTATTGCCAGATCCCGAACAAACTTCCGATCCAGATGAATGCATGGATCAGATAAGTGACTGATCATATCCGATTGTACTGCTGAATCCAGCACACAAAATAGAGAAAAACGTCCTGCGCCTATCTGCTCCACGGTCTTCTGGTCACATCCGGCCAGGCTGACTAATTACTAACGATCACATCGTATCGGGATCACTGCTGTGCATTCATAGTATCGGGACAAAAAATCACATTTAGAGTGAATCGTGGGTTCTGTGATTCAATGAAATCGGACAGGAGGGGATTCAGCAACAAACAGGACAAAGATAATTTAAGCGAGGTGTTGGAAAGTTATATACGAGACTTTGCATTACTCTACCCTCCAATTCTGCGGATGCAGGCCATCGGTGCGGTGGAAAATCTGAGAACCGCAAATCCAAAAACCAAAAGCAGGATTTACGGATTTCAAAAGATTCTGTTGGGCTCACGGCACAGTTCATCCGCATGTTTATAATGTCCAGGGCAAATCTGTCATACGAATGAAAACCATCAAAAAATCAGAGACCCCGTTAGTTTTATCACAGCGGTCGGTTTGACCCCGTAAGCGGCATCATTAGTCGAAAAACCTACCGGACAAAAGATTTCGGTTCGGCCGTTACCAACACGTGATGCGCCCTGAAAAGTCCGTTCTGTACCGCAAAGTCATCCATCTTTTTAAGAAAGCGCAAAAACGGATATTTTAAAGATTCCGGAATCCGGCTGTCCCCCGCAATCGCAGCCCGGTACCCGATGCAGGTGTGATATTTTTCTTGCACTATTCTGAAAGATTTCCGCGCAAGTTTTGGAATTTCATCCGTGCTGACCTCTTCAAAGGGTGATCTCTCGGACATTTCCCACTTTATCTTTTTTGCACCTCCGAAAACATAGCGCAGTTTTGTTGAATACCCGACAGTGGTCGGCAGCAAAAAATAAAGCAGACCGCCCAGCAGCCTGCTGCGCCGCTGCATACCGATATTATCCGAGAAAATAAAGCGTCCCTCGGGTTTTAATGCCTGCCTGACTTTGGAAAATAACCGATCAATGCACATAATATGATGCAACCCGTTCCAGACAATGACAAAGTCATATTTATGCATACCCAGTTGAATTTTGTTGAGATCCGCTACCTGATAATCAAGTGATCCGAAATGTTCAGTATAGGGATTTTCTTTAGCAAATTGACGCGCGACCTCGATGACTTTGTGACTGACATCTATACCGGTCACACGATGCCCCTGTCTTGCCAGTTCCAGCGAAAGGCTTCCGGGACCACAGGTCAGAACAAGTATTCGGGCGCGATCCGACAGCGCACTGAAAATATACTCGTACAACTCTCCGTTCATGATGCATTCCGCTTTGGGATCAAAGGCTTGTTTCTGAGGCAGTCCCTCCCCCCTGTCGACATAAATCTTTTCCGCCCGTCTCATATCAGCAGAAAACGGTATGCCCTGAGAAACCGCTTTGACGACTTCTCCGCCCCAATAATCGCTTTCTTTCTTCACGGCCTCCTCGTACGTCCGCCCATGCAGGTCCCTGCTTTGAACAACCATGATCATTTCTCCCATTTAAACGCGGATTCTACTCCAGTGTCCATGAATCGATTAATAGACGAACCGGTTATTTGTCGACGGGAAACAACTCGACTGCTTTTTTCATAAACACAAAATCAAGTGATCTTCATCCCAAGTTCTTATTGTTCATGACGCCGTTCGATGGCGGTCCGGGTAAAAATCGAATGCCCGGTTTTGCATGAATACCGGCTATAGACAGAAAAGAATATTTGGGTTATGTTGATGCTCATTGGCACCTATCTGCGCTCTATTCAGACAAGCGGTAGACTGGTCATTTCCACACAGTTAATCACCGCCCTTCCGGAGAAAAAACAGAGCACATTGTATCTGACACGCGGCATCGAACGCAATATCACCTGCTATATCGAATCAGAATGGAAATGTTGTTTTTATTTTTTCTTGATTTTAACAACAGAATCACGTACATTATATCGTACAATAAAGGAGGTTGTATGAATGCCGTGACCTATTCAGATTTAAGAAACCATTTAAAAGAACACATGGATCAAGTTTTTGAAACCCATGAACCACTGATCATTACCAGAAAAAATAGAGAGAATTGTGTTCTTATTTCGATTGATGATTATAATGCTATGAAAGAAACCCAATATCTGCTATCGACAGAAGCTAATGCAAAACGGCTTCAATCATCGCTTGATCATGCTCGTGCGGGTGAGATATCAAAAAAAGAACTCGTCGAGTCATGAACCTATTATTTACTGATGAAGCATGGGCTGATTATCTTTACTGGCAAAAAACGGACAAAAAAATCCTGAACAGAATTAATCAGCTCATAAAATATATCAATCGAGAGCCGTTCGATGGCATTGGCAAACCGGAACCATTGAAATTCCAGCTCCAGGGGTGTTGGTCAAGACGCATCAACCTCGAACACCGTCTCGTTTATCGCATTAAAGATGATGAAATGCAAATCATCTCCTGCCGCTTTCATTACTGACCTTATGCATATTGTCAGAAAATCACGTCAAGGTTTTTTCATGCAAGAGACCGTCGGTTGGCGAATACAGCAGCGACAGAACATGTGGCGCTTTTATATTCCCGTCTGATTTCCCTAATTGTTTTTGCAGCTCCTGCAGGGCCTCTGCCCTCAGTATACTCTTTATCTGTTCCCCGCTGCTGTTCACCCGGAAGCCGACATCCTGCCCGTGATGACAAAACCTGAAAACCGAATTTTTGCAACCCACCCGCCGTACATCTCCGAACAGTATCCGGCAAAGATCGATATCCCGAGCGATCAGGTTTGTAAATCCATAGTTACAGAAAATCAAATAATCAATCAAGATTGTTTCGTAATGTCATATCCCGTTTCCCCATCAACAGCGCCGGTACACTGATATCTTCATCGAGCTCTTCCCAATGAATGCCAGTGCCATTTCCACTCAGCACATACTTTTCCCTCTGAAAAGGTGTCGCATGTAGTAAACGGGGAAAATATTCTAACGGAACCGATAATTTCCGTCCATCAGCCAATGCGATCCACATATTGTATTCATCAAACCACACCTTAACGGCAGACGCTTCAATTGCCAAAGTAGTCATTCCACCTGCTCCTTATTAACTCTATTTTTTTATGGAATTTATTCAATTCTTTACTTGAAAAGCCATAATTAGAGGCCAGAAGAATAAATGGATATTGTCCAATCAGCATCTGAAAAATAAAATATTTTTATTGAATTTAAACAGCAAATTATATACTTTGATTATAGAGAAAAAACTATGAAAACAATTGCACCGGATAAATATCTGAACAAAATCGTTCAGGCATTAACAAAATTTGATATAAAAGAAATATTTCTTTTTGGATCAGTGAATAGCGATAAATATAATAATGAAAGCGATATTGACTTGCTGGTTATACTGGACATTGACAGGATACCAGAGAATTACGAAGTTAAAATGAATCTTAGACTTGAACTCCGAAAAGCAATACGGGATATCAATAGAAAAGTACCTATAGATTTATTGGTATATACGAAAAAAGAATTTGAACTCAAAGTCAAACGGAAACGCTTTTTTTCTGGATATTATTAGAAATGGGAAAAAACTGTATGAAAAAGCGGGCTAAAGACTGGATTCTGTTTGCAGAGATAGATCTAAACTCTGCAAAAAAATTATCAAAAGATGCAGTGCTGGGGGCTCGGCTGCTGCATTTCTGCCCCTGTCACGCGTTATAAGAGAGGGCTCTGCCCTCAGTATCCTCTTTATCTGCTCCCCGTTGCCGTTCACCCGGCCCATGCCGTTATCCTGTTCCTGTTTCACGTATCTTCATCCCCCATCATCCGCTGACTGACCTGTACCGGTTCCGGTATTCTCTCGGAGAACAATTACATTTTTTTCGAAAAGCGGCGTTAAAGCGGCTCAGAGAATTGAACCCCGCTTCATAGGCAATTTCCGTGATACTTTTTTGAGATACAGACAATTCCCGTTGTGCATGCAGGATGCGCTGCTGCAGCACCCAGGCATTCAGCGTTGTACCGAAAGACTTTTTAAAAACAGAATTGGCATAATCCGGATGCAGTCCCACCGCCCG
This sequence comes from candidate division KSB1 bacterium, assembly GCA_034521575.1. Taxonomy (NCBI): domain Bacteria; kingdom Pseudomonadati; species Candidatus Zhuqueibacterota bacterium. The sequence continues at coordinate 517,300 of JAXHMJ010000003.1, read as the reverse complement.
CGCAATATCCTCATTCTTGATTGACTGCGTGTAATTACGTGCAATAAACACGATCATTTTTTCCACAAGGTCCAGTAGAAAGGTTTTGTGTTCAGACGTTGCGGAATTCATACTCTCCGCCCGGACCGAATTTATTGCAAATCGATTCAAACGCGCTCGTATTTCCAGCATCAATACTTTACGGTATTTCGAATCCCCGCCGTTAATATCTTTTTGCCAGGTCTCAAACAGATGTTGATCATAGGAACAGGAACCCGTATCGCCCGAAATTACCACGTCACCGCCGAGAATCTGCTCTACAAAATGACCGGGCAGCTGCCATTCCATAAACTGCGCAAAAGGGATAGTGCAGACAAAATATGAGTCCTGATGATCAAAATGAACAATCTGATGCGGGATCAGCGCCCAGAACACCGCCAGCTGACGGTCTGGGATCCTGATCCTGCGGTCATTGATCAGATAGGTGAGTGAGCCGCCGGTAAGCAGATTGATTTCAATCTCATTATGACGGTCAGCACGCGGCATGACCTTGGGTGTCCACACTTCGACGGTGAATCCATAGGGTTTGAATTCCGGCCGCCACGCGTCAAAGCTTTTTAATTTATCGGTATTCGTCATATTTGAACCTGAATAAAGGTAGTATATCATGTATTACGAGACTAAATTTATGAAAATTCCTGAAAATCGCAAATTTTTTTCAGAGAGTTTTAAGAAAAAAGTATCGCTTATCCCGGCGATTGCCCCAAGCACCAGCGTTCGCAAAGCACGGATCGTGACCGGAAGTACCGATACAGTGCATCGCTGCACGGAACCCCGTCAGATATTGTGCAGGAAGCAGTCGACTTCTATCTGGGATGGAATCTGTATCATCACGAATAAACAGATCAAAACAAAGGTCAACGTCGGCAAAGACGCTGCTGACAAACCGCTTGATATCAATGTTTCCGGACAGCCGGAGAATCTTTTCGCCATGGTAGATTAAAACGGTCTGCAGCTCACCGGTCCTGAGCGTCAAAGCTGCAATATTGATCCGCTGAACATCAAATTCAGGGAATTACAATCCGGCCGCTGCTGATATCGCAACAGCGGCAGAACAATTACTTTCAATCAAAAGGAAATTGATCATGAAACATCTGATTAAGAGTTTTTGGATTCAATTAATCATAACCACCGTCCTTTTTGCAGCCGAACATGTTGAGCGCTGGGGATTGTACGAGATCACTCTCCAGGGTCCCCGCTCCGGCAATCCGTTCACCGATGTTCAACTCTCTGCTGATTTCCGTAATGCTGAATCAATCGTCACCGTCCACGGATTTTATGACGGAGACGGCGTCTATAAAATCCGGTTTATGCCGGAAAAGACCGGCACCTGGAGCTGGCATATCAGCAGCACCGTTGAACCCCTGGATGGAAAAACAGGAGAAATGGTATGCATACCGGTATCAGACGGCAATCATGGGCCGGTGCGCGTACACAATACCTTTCATTTCGCCTATACAGACGGGACACCCTACAAACAAATCGGCACAACCTGCTACGCATGGATTCATCAAACACAGCAGCTGCAGGAACAAACGCTTAAGACTCTTTCAGAGTCGGCATTCAACAAAATCCGTATGTGCATTTTCCCCAAAGACTATGTATACAATCAAAACGAACCCGGATCATACGCATTTGTCCGCGATCAAAGCGGTAAAAACGACTATTCCCGCTTTGATCCGGCCTTTTGGGCGCATCTGGAACAGCGGATTCTGGATCTGCAAAATCTGGGGATTCAGGCGGATCTCATCCTGTTTCATCCCTATGACCGCTGGGATTTTGCAAACATGACGGACGAACAGGATGATTTTTACCTGAAATACGCGCTGGCACGGTTATCGGCGTTTCGCAATGTCTGGTGGTCACTGGCGAATGAATTCGACTTTATGACAGACAAGGATATGGCTGATTGGGACCGGTTTTACAAAATCATCACGGAAAACGATCCTTACGATCATTTGCGCGGAATACACAACGGCCGTATATTTTACGATCACAGCAAACCCTGGGTGACGCACTGCAGTATTCAGAGCTCGGATTTTTCCCGGATCCAGGACTGGCAGCAGCTGTATCAAAAACCCATACTTTACGATGAATCACGATATGAAGGAAATATCCCGCAGGGCTGGGGCAATATCACTGCGCAAGAAATGACTGACCGGTTCTGGAAAGCCGCGGCAGCCGGGTGCTATATGGGACATGGTGAAACCTACAAGCATCCGGATGATATCCTGTGGTGGTCCAAGGGCGGTGTGCTGCACGGCCAGAGTCCGGCCCGCATCGCCTTTTTCAAACAGATATTCGATGAAACTCCGGCCGAAGGACTGTGCTATATTGACAGCCTGCATGCAGGAGTAAAGGACCGATATTATCTCTGGTATTTCAGCACCGATACACCGGATTCGTATACCTTCAAAGTACCGCCGTATCTGGAATACAAAGTCGACATTATCGATGCCTGGAATATGAACATCAAACCGGTTAAACAGCCGTATTTCGATTCCTTTACACTGGACCTGCCGAACCAGCCCTATATTGCGGTGCGGGTGCGCGCAGTGGATTTCAACTTTCCGGCGCCGCCGGTAGCGGTATCACCGCAGAGCAGTCTGTTTATCGACAAGAAAACGGTCCAGCTGGCGCACAAATCCGGTGACCCGGTTTATTACACCCTGGACGGCAGTGTACCCTCGGTTGACTCGCCCCGCTACCGGCAACCGATTATTATTTTTCAGGATGGAGTACAACTGAAAACCGTGTGCATCGATGCAAAAGGGCGCAGCAGCAAACTGAAAACCGTCACCTACGAGCAGACACGACCACTGCCGTCCGTGCAGACAGAGAACCGGCAGCCGGGAATCCGCTGCAAACTGTACAATGGCGAATGGGAGATGCTGCCCCGGTTTGCAGAGCTGGAACCGGTTGATCAGGGCGTCAGCGCGCAAATCGATCTGTCGCCGCAGCAGCAGCCGGATAATTTCGGAATTGTTTACGAGGGATTGATCAACATTCCGGCCACGGATATCTATAAATTTGCGACCCACTCGGATGACGGCACCAAACTGTGGATTGACGGGCAACAGGTGGTTAATAATGACGGCGATCACGCACCGCTGCTGAAATCCGGAGAAATCGGCCTGGAAAAAGGATATCACACTATACGCGTGGAATTTTACGAACACGCCGGGGACGAGGTGCTGGAGGTGTTCTGGCAAAGCTCTTCCCGGTCCCGGGAGATCATTCCCCAAAACATGCTGTTTCATGAACCGTAGCAGAAAAAGGCTTGTCCCGTTTATGCGAAGCGATCGGACTCTGGCAAAACAGTATATACTGTTTTGCAGTATCCGATAAATTAAAAAGTATCTAATTAACTGAGACTAACCCAAATCGGTGTTGATTCAATCGTCAAAGCGGGCAATTCCTGAATTCAATGTACAGTTCAAAAAAAACATCTGAAATTGCCTAATTTTCAATTTTTACCTTGACTATCAGAACAATTCTTTCTATACTCTTGCCGTACAATGGAGATTCTGATGATCTGGACAGATTTTGTTAATCTCGTTAATATTGTATCGGCATTCCTGTTCACAGGGTTTTGGGGTTATCTGCTCATGAACCCTGCCCGTCGGAATAACAAAGCCGCTCATTCTTCAGCACACCCCCAAACCGGTCCACTCCCTCGTTCCACTGCATATTTTTCCACAGCTGAATATACATTGTTCCTGACGACGTTCACATCATACGCCAACTGCATACCCCTGTTATTCACCGGCATCATGATAGTATTCAGCAGCACCTTGTTCACTTGCCGTCTTACGCCGCTTTATACCTGGGAATTATCATTCAATAACACGCATCCGCCAGGCCCGGCTTGCTGCTGCTCACTGGAGCAAATCCCCTTGCGCGATTCTTCAGGAATGATCCTTCATCTGATCTGCTCATGCGAAACGCTGTCTGAGAAGACAATAGCGACAAGGCTGTTTTCCAACAATAAATTAACAGACTTTCAATTATACTTTATACATAACTCGATAAAGCGTTCATTTACTCATGGAGTAACGAAACCATGCAAATCACCGGTTTGTATTACGGCAGCAAACTGCTGAAACTCGTAGAATTTCCCGTTGTAAAATGCATCGGCAGCGGGGTGGTCATGGATGAGATCCAAAAGATGCTGGACACCTCGGGAAAACTGGTGGTCAAGCCCATCTTTTTCGGCGGTGTCGGGAGAAAAGGCAAAGCGGGGCTGATCCGATTTGTGGACAACCTGGCGGACGCCATGAAGGCAAAAGAGGACCTCTATTTTGTCTCACATCAATGGGGAGGCCGCACCGTCAGAGCAAACGGGGTTATCTTTGAAGAATACGTACCCTCCGAGATTGAAGTTTATTTCAGTATCACCACATCCACACAAAAACGAAAGCCCATTTTTACCATCACGCCGCACGGCGGTGTGGAGGTGGAGGAGCTTCCTCCTGATAAAAAAAAGGAAATCTGGATTGATCCGTTTATCGGCATTAAATCCTTTGACATTACCAATGCCCTGGTGGATACCGGATGTCCGGAGCAGTATATTTCTCCTCTGGTTCAACATCTGCCCAAATTGTGGGCGCTGTATGACAATTACGGACTGACAACGCTGGAGATCAATCCGATCCGCCTGAAACGCCAGGGCAACCGCTGGCTGCCGGTGGCCTGTGATTTCAAAGCAGCATTCGACCAGGACAATCCGGCCTGGCGTCGTCTGGAATTACCCAATACAATCCTGCAGTCGGAATTAACGCCGTTCGAATCCGAGATCAATCAACTGCGCACTTATCAGGGACAAAGTGATGTCCTGGAATTGAACCCCGACGGATCAATCATTCCCTTTATGTTCGGCGGCGGCGCCAACAGTGCGGCCACGGAAACGCTGGGAGATGCAGCCATCTATTCATCCGATTTCGGCGGCAATCCGCCCTATGACAAGATGTACAAAATCAGTCGCATTGTTTACAAACACTGGCTGGAAAAGGCAAGCACTATCCTGATCATCGGCGGCAAAGCCAACAATACGGATATCTTCGTCACATTCAAGGGCATGTTCGATGCTCTGCGCGATCATATGGCCGAACACGGACGCAAACCCGTGTACGTGGTCGTCGGCCGCGGCGGCCCAAACCTGATCCGGGGGATGTTTTACGCCAAGGACATTCTGGACCGATTGAAACTTCCCTATAAAATGTTCGGGTATGATACCTCCATGATCGAAGTGCTGAATTACGCATTGCGCGTGGACAAATGGTGGCGCACGGACGGCATTGAGGCGTTCCGCAGAAAGGCAGGGGTCGCATGAAAAGTCAAATGACAAAACCGTTTCCCTATTATGTCGGAATCTATTCACTGGAAGAACTGGTAACCCGGGATTCACGCGTCTGTGTGATCAACATACTCGGCAATGAAAGCCGCAAAGTCACGCCGGTTTCACACACTTACAGCGGCGGCAACGTGGTAGCCGGTGTTCAATACGGCCGTCTCGGCAGACTGGAAACCGACAAGGGCAATATACCCGTATTCCGAAGTGTGCTTGATGTGGTGAAAAATCAGATCCCGTTTGATATCGGGGTGATTTATCTGCCCCCGGCCGCTGTGAGTCAGGCCGCCTGGGAACTGGTGACCTATAATAAAGCCCTGAAGCGCATCATTATCATCACGGAAAAAGTACCCACCCGCGACTCCCGCAATATCCGTTTTATTTGCCAGGAAGCGGGTGTGGATGTGGTCGGCGCCAACTGTCTCGGTGTCGCGAATGTCTGGGATCATGTTCGTGTGGGCGGCGCCCTGGGAGGCGATCATCCCGACGAGTCGCTGGTCAAAGGCTCGGTTGCTCTGCACTCCAATTCCGGAAATTTCACCACCACCATATCAGAATATCTGAAAACCGGCGGATTCGGTATCAGTACAGCTGTCAGTTCGGGTAAAGATGTTTATATCCATTTTGCACTGCCGGAATTCCTCTATGCCGCGCAGAATGATCCGCGTACCAAAGCCGTGGCGCTCTACGTAGAACCCGGCGGATATTATGAAAAACAGGCAATCGAATGGATCAGATCACGCCGATTTGGATTCAACAAACCGATCGTGGTTTGTGTGACCGGCCGCTGGAAAAAATACATTCTGCGCGCCTGCGGACATGCGGGTGCCATGGCCGGCGGCGGCGACGATGCGGAATCCAAAGAGCGCTGGTTTGACGAATATTTTGACTGCGATGTATTTGACCCCGACAATCCGGTGGTGGGCAAAAAAGGAGTGCGCATTTCATCCATTCAGCATTTTCCCGATGCCATGAAAGCAGTCTATAAAAAAATAGATGAACCTCTGGATTTCAAATCGACCGGCGATCTTTCCTTAAAGCTGTGGGTCAGTGACAACCTGCTCAAACTTCCGCCGAATCTGGATATGCCGGTCACACGCGCCATGTCCCCCTATGGAGAACAGATTGAGGAAATCACAAAACAGGTCGGCGCCACCTGTCTGACGCAAAATATGCGCAACAAATCAGCGGCTTCACGCATCAATCCCAAAACATTGGTGGCAGAGCTGCACGGGACGCCCGTACTTGATTTGTCCACCCGCACGGTTGAGGACAATCTGTTTTTTGCACTGGCCAAGGTGCAGCCGGCGTCCAGAGATATCAGAAAGGTAAATTTTCTGCTGAACGCTTTTCTCAAACTGGACGATGGTGAAATCGGACAAATCAATATCGCCAAGGCACGCGGCTGCACGCCGAACGCTTATCTTGGCTCGCAGATCGCCATGCTGGGAGACGCCCCGCTTCTCAAAGCCGTCCGCGAAAAAGTGATCTGGATTATAGACACCTTGCGTGAATTCGGATGGGCCTCGGAGATGCCCGAACCACTGCGCAAAAAAATCATCCGTGAACTGCTTACGGCGCAAGAGGAAGCGCCCGGCAATTTCACCGATCATCTTTTAAAAGAGGTCGGGCATTCTGACAAAAAACGGCCTCCCCTGCTTTTCTGCCGGCAAGTGCTGACCATCGCTGCTTCTGAGAAAAAATTTATCAAAGACCGCGACGCTTTTCTTATGGCCTCCATCCTGACCTGTCTGTTCTGGAATCCAATGCTGGGCAAACGCATCAGCCGCCGGGATGTGGAAGATGCAGTGGTTTATTTTTTCATTGTTGCACGTCTTGTCGCGTTCAGCGTCATTGATCCTGAAAAAAATAAAATGTGGAAAAAGCTGGCGCTTGCAAAAGAATTCCATCCCACCACTTCATTCACAGAAAATGTGTTTAAAATTCTGCTGAACCGCAAGCCCACGGAAACTGAATTGACGGAACTCAAGATGCTGCTCGGTCTGACCATTACCAACGGTCCCGGCACCCTTTCCGCCAAAGGCGCCAAAGAATCAGTCAGCGCCCGCAACCACATCTCACTGGCGTTCACCGGATTTCTCTGCAACACGGGTCTGGCGCACGGCGGCAACGGATTTGAAGCCGTGGATTATCTCATGCAGCAGTTCAAAAAAGCGGGGCTCGGCGATCCGGGGGATTTGAATTCTGGCATTAACCTGACAGCGCTGGCCAATAAAGCAGCCAAGGCCTACCGTTCCTATAAAATAGAACAAAAAGAGATGGGACACCTGAATTATAAACGCATTCCCTGCATCAATCACCCGGTGTTCAAAGGCAATCAGGTAAATATTGATCCACGCGAGGATTATATCAGAAAACAAATCGAGAAAATGGGCATCCGCAACATTTTCCTCGACTTTTATCACGAGCTGGTCAAGGAACTGCACAATGAAGGCGTCACCAACAATGTATTTTGTGTCAATGTAGATGCGGTACTCGCCGTGATCACGCTTAAACTCATCTGGCATGATCTTAAATCAAGACGGATCAGCATGCACCAGGCGCAGGACCTGGTATTCATTCTCTTTCTAATCGGCCGAGCCATCGGTGTGGCCGCCGAAATCGCCGATCACCGCAATCGCGGCCAGGACATGGACTGCCGCACGCCGCAAAGTGAATTGACGTTTGTGCTGTAAATCATTTCAAACAACAAAAGGATCACCAGACGGACCAGATCAAGGTCTGGCTTTCGCCTGTGATTTATGTGATCCTGAACCGGAAAATCGACTTTTGCACCAAAATCTGCCGAGTACCGAGTCAGAGAGGACAAATCAACAGAAATACAAACGCCTGATTTTTGATAAATACCCGCTCGTAAAACCGGGAACCCCATCAAATCTTTAGACTTTTGGATTGCAAAGACGTTCATTTTTTGTTATAATAATTGAACAGCAAATTACAAATCAACGGAGGTTGTACAATGAATTTATCAAGACGGAATTTTATGAAAACAACAGGCGCCGTTTCAGCTGCCGCGGCTTTGGGCATTTCTGCCTGTGATCAAACCCCTGAAATCAAGGGCATTCCTATCGGATTACAACTGTATTCCGTGCGCGAACAGGTCGAAGAGGACCTTCCGGGCACCTTGAAACAGGTTGCGCAGATTGGTTACCAGGGCGTTGAATTTGCCGGCTATTTTGGTTACCAGGCCACAGAAATGCGTAAATTTTTAGATGACAACGGGTTAAAATGCTGCGGATCGCATCTCGATTTTAACAAAGTAACCGGCGCGCAGCTGGAAGCCACTGCTGAATATTGTTTGACCATCGGCTGCAAAAACATGATCGTCCCCTCAATCCCCGAAGAACAACGCCAGACAATTGATGACTGGAAAGAGCTGGCGGATACCTTTAATAAAATTGCCGAAATTATCAAACAATTTGATTTGCGCATTGGCTATCATAATCATAAAAACGAATTCCAGGAACTGGACGGTGAAATACCCTGGTACGTGTTTGCAGACAATACCACAGAAAATGTCATCCTGCAGCTGGATACCGGAAACGGTATGGCCGGCGGCGCCAATGTGATGGAAGCGCTGAAAAAATATCCGGGACGCGCAACAACCCTGCATTGTAAAGGCTATTCAGCAGAAAACGAAAACGCCATCGTAGGAGAAGGTGATGTGCCCTGGCAGCAAGTTATTGAATTCTGCCGGACAGAGGGCGGCACGGAATGGTTTATCATTGAAGAAGAAAATAAAAATACACCGCCGATGCAAACAGTGGAAAACGCCTTTGAGAATTTCCTGAATTTGAAGCAGAGTTGATAAACCATCCGGATTGGAAACAGTACGTACCCCGGTACGTACTGTTCCGCTGAAAACTGCCGGTCATTCCGGCTGAAACCTGCCACCCATTCCGATCGAAACCTGCCACTTTAATTTTAAAGATTTCCCAAACATTTCAACATAATTCTTATTTTCCTCTATTCGAAACATCAAATGGAGGAAAAAATATGCCAATGAGGAGAATATCTATGAGAAAAATTCGGGAAATCATTCGTATTTATGAAAGCGCAAACCTTAGTGAACGCGCTATTTCAAGACCGTTAAACGTATCACGCCCTGTCATTCAGCAGTACATCAATCAAATTAGATCAGCGGATTTAGACTATGCGTCGGTGTGCGCCGGCAAGCCGGCTGATGCCTGAACAATGTAAATATCGCTTGCATGCCATTTATGGATTTAGTATGTTTTAACAATCGGGGCTCCAGGTACATAACGGGGCAGCGTTTTACACGAGTTAACAGGCGGGATGGTATGTGTGATTTCAGCTTCAACAAATTCACAACCTCGCACCCCAATTGTATGTGCGGGCGCCTTTGAACGCGAGACTGTGTTTCCCGTCGTCTAAAAAATAAAGTAATTTATCATATTAACCTCCAATAATAACGCGCAACACGGTCCCCTTTATGCAATGTAAATTATGTAAAAAAGAAACAAAACTATGCAATTCCCATATTATACCGGAATTTTTTTTTAAACCACTATATGATGAAAAACACAGGATAAATGTTGTACCGTTGAGTGAGAACCAGAGACAGCGATATGAACAAAAGGGAATCAGAGAATATTTGCTGTGTAAAAATTGCGAAGACCAGATGAGTATATATGAAAACCATGTCAGAAAAGTTTTTTTTGGTGGGACTGAAATACTGGTTAATCCAGGAAATCCTATGACAATCGAAAATATAAACTATAAAGATTTTAAATTATTTCAACTTTCAATCTTATGGAGAGCTTCAATTTCTTCAAATACTTTTTATAGTAATATTAGTTTAGGACCCCATGAAGAAAAAATAAGGAAAATGTTAATCGAAGAGAATCCAGGTGGATGGCTTGAATATCCTTGCTTACTATATGCTATTTTAAGAATTACTAAAAAAGAAATTCTCGATGATTTGATTTTACCACCGGATTCCATAAAATTTGAAGGACATCGTTTATATCGTTTTTTTATGGGCGGCTCTTTTTGGATCTTTTTTGTTTCAAGTCATACTGACACGCTTGAATTGACACATTTTTTTCTCACTGAAGATGGAAAGCTAAAAATCCCCATAAATTCTTTTAAAAATAGCCCATATTTTAAAGGATTTTTTAAGGATTTTATAAAATATAACAAAGTATAATTCTTGATTGAAGAATTAAATAAATTGAGCGTATCAGAAATAAAAAGGAATATTAATAATTTACAATGTAAAATCAGCAGGCCAAGGTAAATGTTCTTTCCAGCTGGATACTTCATCTTTATACTCTTTCCATTTTTCATAAGCTTTTTCTAAATTTTCTCGAGTTGCCCATCGTTTATCGAGATTTCTCAAATGATTATATAGTGGGACAGGTAAACCTCCAAGCCCTGCATCCTGCAAAATATGAGCAGAAATAAATGATGTAACTCATTGGTGCGAGAATAACCATCGGGCGTGCATAACGTTTTATGGTGCGACCAAACTTCCTATACCAATCTCTAGCTGTTGCATAAAAAGTTACATTGGGATTCTGCATGTAAACCAACATATTATTATAAGCAGAATAATTTTTAAACCGGCTGATAAAATTCAGCATATCAAAATATTCTTTGGATGATTGCAATGCAAAGCTTTGTCTGAATAATTGAGCCAAATTTGTATGCATCTCCCTATCTTCCTGTTCCTGAAATAGATTGGCCTGTTCCTCCATCAGATAAATACTCCCTTTACAATAGTACAATACAAACTAATATGATTTTATTTTCCCGTTTAACAAAATTCCTTATTATTTATATACATCGCACAATCGTTAGTTATGGTTTCTGTCAAGTCTATAAAAAGCAATTTATCTTTAATAGTTGTATCAGCATACCAAATTTGATCAACATTATCTGGTAACTTGCCATGATAAGATTCACAAATTGAAGCTATTAATATATTTTCGTTCATCAATGCAATATCATCAGATTCAATAAGCAAGATAGTTGTATAGCCATCAGAGTTATATTTTAAAAGTTTGTCTACTTTCCTATCTAAAAGTTTTTTTATTCTTTTAGATAATGACTTATCTTCAGGAACATTCCTGCAAATAAATAAACCATGGTGTCTGTTTTTATCTTTTTTTATCCAAAATATAAAGGGTAGTTCTTTTATATCTATTCGATTATATTCTCTGCCATACTGTAATCCGGGAGTCTTTTCTAAAAGCCAATTTCTCATTGTATTTTTTATTTTTTTCCAATTCTGACCTTTCTTAATAGCATCATATGGAATAACTAATCGTAGATAATAAGGAAATTCAGTTTTTAATTCATCCTCCAAATCACCAATAGCCTTCATAAATCTTGATGAATCAAGACGTTGATTCGTAATAGTATCAATACTGGTATGCTCAATAGCCAAAAGTCCGGCTATAGCATCAATCTCCTTTTCGTTTCTATTATTATCTTCGGGATATTTCTGCATTTGGAATATTCGGATAAACATTTTGCCGCAAGTAGTTAACAAATTCTTTTGTAACAGTTCTATCATTCATAGCTATTAAAATAGTCGTGCTTTAAAAGCTCACTTTATTAAATCCAGCTGTTCTCTAATATGCTTTTTATGTTCCAGTAGTGGCTTTACTATTTCCATTCGTTTACACAGTTGATCCATATCGATCTCGTCATTTAAAAATTCATTTCTTAATTCAAGTAATTCTGGAGGCAAACTGCTTTTTCTTAGCCATCCAAAATTATTTTCAACTAGTAAAAAATGGAAATATTGTTCTACTCTATTTAATTTCAAATATGCTTTTTTAATCCACTCATAATTTTCCCAGGTTTTTCCAGGGACAAGTTGCCTATGACAAAATTCGCTCAATTCTTCCCAATATTTATGTAATTTACCCAGATCGGGAATAGATAACTTGATATGCCCCTCTGTAAATATTTGAACATGAGTTTTGTTATAATAAAATGCCTTGAATAATATTTTTTTATTGCCAACATTTTCATACAAAACTTTTAGCAAATTACTGAAACGATCAATTTTTTTGATATTTTCTTCAGTAAATTCAGTTGAATCTAGTAATTGCTCTTCCTTAATCAGATAGAAAATTTCAAATACAAATCTTTCAATAGCCATACGAAATTCAAATGCAGAATATATCATTGGTGTGTGCAGTAAATTTGGTTCTCCATATTTGCGCCATTTTTTTGCCATATAAAGATGGTAATCCGCACTACATTTTCGTTTTGATTCTATAAATTTTGATAAATTCATATTTCTTTAACAGATAATATTACTCTATTTTGCTATACAAATATATTTAGAAATATAAATGTAATATTTGGTTCCCACTTCACTACTCTCCCTCCCCCACATTCTCCACCGCCACAATAATCTCCCGTTTTGTATCCCGAAGCCGCTCTTTGATCACTTGCAAATAATCCTCGCCCAGATACCCTCGCAAGTATCGAACCGTTTTGGCAAAGGCTTTGGCGATTTTGGGGTTGTCCGGTTTTAATCATGTTCGGCCAGACGGCGCAGGGTATATTGCGACAGGGTGCGATAATCGCGCAAGTCACGAATCAGGGTGCGTATAAACGGGATATATTCCGTCAATTCATCCGATAAAATCGCAAAGCGCTCTGTAAATTATTCTGCGCCTTGATTTCCAGAGAAATTCGCTCTTGCTGGTTTTGAACAGTTCGGTATAGGTCTTGATTTTTTTATAACAGGGCCAAAACTGCGGACTCGGATCAAGACGCGGTTCATCTTTATCGCATTGAATCAGGGACAGCGCATCCTCAAATAAAAGGGATTCCACATCCGGCTTGTCCTGGTGGGTGTCCGGAATGCTTTGAATAAAAAAGCCCAATCCCTTCTTTTGAAACACCACAAGCTGATTTTTTTCAAACGCTTTGGCAGTCTTGATTCGCGCAGGCAATTGCTCGATGCGCTCAACAATCTCTGGATAATTTTCGGCATATTGCCGCCAGGTTTTACGAACCATCGTGAGCAGACTCTCCGGTTCCTGCTCATCCGGCAGCGTATTAATACGATTGTACAGTTCCGAAGCTGTCGGTGTCTCATCCACATCAAATATTTTTGCGTCTTCTCCCAGGGTGTTGTGAATAAGAAACATTTTTTGTCCGGCTATTTCGCGGCTCTTGACAAAATCCGCGCCCTGTTCTGTGGGAAAAAAGTTGTAAATATGCAATTGGTCAAACACCTTTTTCCCAATCCGGTTGATTCGTCCCACTCGCTGAATGACCCGGGTCGGATTCCAGGGGATGTCGTAATTGATAATGGCTCCGGCGCGATTGAGATCAAAGCCTTCGGATAATTTGTCCGAGGTCAACAATATTTGATAGTCGTCCTGTTGTTCCTCCGGTTTGACACTGGCGTCAAAATTCGTCCGGATTTGCCGCACCAGAGAAGCAGATAAATTACCGTCCACATAAAGCAATTGCTCCGGAAAGGCCTGATCCAGAATCGGTTGCAAATAGCGTACGGTATCCATGTATTCGGAAAAAATAATCAATTTGCGCCGGGGTTCGTGATCACGGGGTGGTTTGTTCAAAATGTCGGTGATCTGCTTTGCCAGACAGACCGCTTTCGGATCAGCAGAGACCAAATTCAGGTCCTGCATCCGTTTTTCCAGAATTTTCATCAATTCGAGATCCGATCGAATATCCTGGAGAAATTCATCGGCAAGTTCAAACTCATAGACATTGTAAATACGGTTGTTTTTCGGTGTTTTGTTCTCCTGCAGGTATTGGGCAAATTCCTCCAAAGCCTGCTCGATTTCATCTGAATCCGCATCATAGATTTTTTCCAGCAAACTGCGGTCGAGAATATATCTGCCGCCGGATTTTTCAATAAATTGCAAAACACGTTCATGAACACGCTTGAAATTTTCAATACTTTTTATAAAAGACCCAAAAGAACTTTCAAAGCGCTTGACCAACAGACGCCGCATAAAATCATACAAGTTACGCTGCTGTTGAAAAGCCCGGTTCCCGGCCAGATCCAGCTTCCCGCTATCAATTTGTTGGCGGTTTTCATAAGTGAACGGTTGATAAATTGCACCCGTAAATCGACCGTCTTCACCAAAATAGTCATGAGTCACCTCATCATAAAAGGCTGATTGTTCCGGGGTCAATTCGTAAAACAACTCGCGCGGATTCGCCACTGTCGATAATTGTGTAACTTCGCGGCTGTAGGTGGGGTCATTTCTTAAATCCAGGCGGTTACGGCGAATAAACACAGGTTCCAACACCTTGCGGATTTGCGCTGCCAGATATTGTGCACGACGATGAACCTTGGCCAGATTAATAGATGCTTCTTCAAACAAGGCTTTGTAATAGGATTCAGCGCGGGCACGCTTGTCCGGTTCTTTGGAATTATGGTTCTTGATGATATAGGATAAGCGTTGAAATGTACGTTCATAAGCGGCAAACCGGGCTTCCAGGTTGTTGTCCAAAGTGATCTTTGATTTGCCCGGAATAATGAACAGTTTGAGTAAAGAAAACATATCCGCCGGACTGTTATTGAACGGTGTAGCGGTTAATAAAATGACAATGCGGTTGCGACAAATCGTGCTCAAATATTCATAATTTTGCGTATCCTGATTTCGGAACCGGTGCGCTTCGTCAACAATCACCACGTTGATATCATCACCCTGTTCCTTTAGATAGTCCGCCGCTTTTTCCAGGTCACCCGAAGACCGTATTTCCCAGTCATATAATTCAAAATCATGCCGATACTTGCGCCAGCCCGATTTGGCTTTGCTGTCGCCCATCAAACCGGGCGGACACAAAATCATACCGCGTTGTCCCAAATGCTTTGCCACCATACCGGCAATAATGGATTTTCCCAATCCGACCACATCGGCGATGATCACTCCGTTATAGTGCTCAATAACGGTCAACGCCTGATTTGCGGCATCGCGTTGATAGGCATAATTTACATAGCCGCGTTTGTCCAAGAGCCGTTCCACCTGGGGTTTTATAGACGTTTGCTGCATCAGATCAATATAGGTCTTGAGCACCAGCAGATACGCTTCAAACGGCGATACCAGCGCAGCTTGAGAACGATTGCGGATAAATCGGATCAGAGTTTGTTTGACATCCGGCCGCTCGGTGATGGGAACGGCATCAGCCCACAGCTCATCAAAAAACCGCTCGGCTTCCTCTGTGCCGTAATCGCCGATTTCGACATTGAATTCGTTCTGTTCCGATATTCCGGCGCGTGTCAGATTGCTGCTGCCGGTAATGAACCGAGAGTCGGTAAGTCCCTTGATCTCATCTTTGAATTTAAACACATAAAGTTTGGCGTGACTGGGGGATTCTGTTTTTCTAATCATCAGGCGATCGTGCTGCAAAAGCTGAACAAAGACCTGCACCTGCTGATAAAACGCCTCGATGTCCATTTCTTCGGTATTCAGGGCGTTGCTCAGGGATTCGAAAAACCGATCGGTTTTTTCATCATTGGAATGATCCGCCTGTGTGGCCGCCAGCTCAAGTGTGTGCCCCAACCGCTGATCCACATCCAGGCCCACCAGAATTTTGATCACCAGATCATCCCGCTCCCTGATGCTTTCGAACAATTCCTGCCAGCCGGAAAAATAGAAAAATCCCACCAGAAACTTGAGTTCCTGGCTGTATTCGAGCAGTTGATGGATACGTTTTTTCAGGGTTTTGGTCTTTTGGTTGGTGATAAAGGCGTTGTGTTTCATATAAAAAGACCTTGTCTCATTATATTATTTCAATTTTGTAATTTACAATGCCCCCTTAATGGACACCCGAAATAAATGATTCTCTGTGTCATTCTTAAACTTTATATGCGGGTACAAAGACAGAGCCCGTTTTATACCTGTTCCAATCCCCCGGTAAGGCAATCCCATGGGCGGTTCCTGTTTGGTAGCATATGAAGCAATAATGGGATTGCGTTGATTCGAAACCCCGCTCTTTACATTTTCAATCGTCAAATTATTGGGCAATGTTCCAGGGGATATGATCTCGATCCGGCCATCAAACATAAACAATCGAATCGGCGCGCTGATAAAATAATCGCGATGGATCAACGCATTGACCAACAGTTCTTCAAAAACGTCTTCCGGGATACTGGATTCTCCAAGGGTATTTCTGTTCCTGCCGTTTTGCTCTTTGCGAAGATTCCGTTTGATAAACGCCATCGCATTGACATACTGATGAGCAAGCTTTCCATTGATATCTTCACTGTCTCTATATTCCTTAACAGTGTCCGAATTGCCCTTGAAATGAACTGCTTTTATGTTAAACTGAGGTTTGTAAATTTGTGGTTGTTTGCCAAATAGCAAAAGAGCGGCCAGGTTCAGCAATCCATTACTTGCAAGATTCAAATTGGTCAGAAGGTCTGATTAGACTTATGGATTCTTTTGAGGGACTGCGACCATTTTCTTTCAGGTAAAATTCATCAAAATATTCCCGATCCAGATCATTCAAGGTCGTTTCATCTACCGGGGTCTGATCCGCATGCAGCAGATCCGCTTCCTGAAACAAACGCCTGAGTTCTTCTTTGGACGTTATCTTGCGTTTATCGGCGCCTGTTTTGATATAAATAGCTCCATCATGAGAAAAATACGGCTTGTCTTTTCCTTCCGGCACCTGAACCACCATGACCAGGTTATCACTGATTTTTATATTTTCGGTTTCCGGGTTGATGGGATTCCGAACCTCGCTTGCCGCGTTGGAAACAAGTTGATTAAGACGATGAATATCATTATTAGAAAGTCCAGTGACTTCACCCAAATCATCAACCCCAATAATCAGCATTCCTCCCCTGGAATTCGCAAAAGCACAGAGTTCCTGTGAAAGGGAGGTCATGTTCGTAATATTCCGCTTGAACTGATGACGTGTATCTTCACCGCGTTCTATTATATCCAAAAGATCTAATGCTTCCATTCACTATACTTTCTTTTTCGCTGTTCAAAAGCCTCTCGACCTCCCTCCATAATTTCAATAACAGATTGTTGTATATCCGGTCGGTCTATACTGCCTGCTTTTATATTGATTTTTTCGTTTTCATACTGGCAACAGAAAAGCTGTTCACATTCACCTAAAACCGGTATATTGGGATTATGGGTGGCAAATATAAACTGTGTTTTATCCTTTAATGCATTCAACTCTCGAATTACATCCTGATAAATCGACTGATTGTCTATATCATCTTCCGGTTGATCAATTATAATCAAGTCATTTTCCTGACGGGTTAAAAGAAAAACAATAAGCGCAGAAGCCCGTTGACCCAATGAATGTTCTGCAATATTTTTACCTCTGTATTTTAAAATATAAAGATTTGGAACCTGGTATACGAGTAAATCCCGAAGATTTTGCATAAATGCGTCTTTGAATTTATGCAATTGAGAATCAGTCAGCAAATCCTCTAATTTCGATTCGTTGCTCACAATATCTTTATAGATAGCAATACAATCATTGTAATTTTGAATAATTGATTCGATATTTTTATTGGTGACATTTGAACCCTTTATAATCGAACTCAGGAACTCTTTAAAGTTCTTTTTGTCGCCCTTGTATTCGAGTTCAACTTTTATAGAATGCGTTTTGGCGTTCAACTGATCCACGGATTTTTGTAATGTCTGATATTCAGAATGCCATAATTCATTCAGTTCATCTAAACTTAGATCAAGAGAATTCTTGAGGCTTTTGTATTTTTTTTCAATCTTTTCAATTTCTGTCAATTTATTTTCGAGAATACTCATTCTACTACTAGATTGAATATAATCATCAGGATTTAATTCCGGCTGATCAATAGAACGCTTTATTTCAGCAAATTCGTTCTGTAATTGTTCTATTTTTGTATCAATATTATTCAAGAAAGATTTTAGCGAGTCTAAATCAGGTGTAACGGCTTCAGCAAGGCCTATGATAATCTCAAGTTTATTATTTATTTCTGTCAATGTTTTTTTAACTTTAATAAAAACATCATCATTTTCCTGACTTTGATACTCCAAATAGTCAGTAAAAATATTCTTATAATTGTCCACAAAATCAAATAAATCCTTTTGAAACGCTTTTGCAGAATCAATCATTTCATTGATTTTTACCCGATCTTTTTTAAACTGTACCTGCCGGTTCAGTTTTTTATCTACCTGTTTTTCTTTAAAAATTCGTAATTTTTCTTTTAAAACATTTTTTTCTTCTAAATAGTCTTGTTTTCGCTCTGTATCTGATTTTAAATTTTTTTGTTGATCCAGGATTTGCAATACTTGTTTGCTTTTATAGGCGATTTTCTCCCGGATCGGCCCCACCTGGGCGCCAAAAAATTTTTCCATAAGTGTCTGGCTGAACCCAGTGCTTCCGACCTCTGATAAATCTTTTTGACCAAAATAAAGGACACTTAATAATGATTCATCAACGGAAAACTGCGGCAGACGAACATCATGATCACGAAAGATGACAGGTTTTTCACCTAAAACACGCTCTATTCGATAAGGTGTTCCGTGTTTATCCTGTAGGTTTAAAATTATTTTTCCACCGCTGCCCAGCGCATGTTCAACGAGTTGTTCTTTATAATCCGTATCTTTTGCCGATTGATCAAATTTTTTATTCAGTGCATATCTTACCAACTCCAGTATGGTAGATTTTCCACTCCCCCGTATTCCAATGAGGTTGTTCATACTCGAGTTAAAGAACATCTGCTGTCCAGCCAGCGGCGCATCCTTCTTGGTTTGCAGAGCAAGAGATGTAATATACGCGTTTTGTGCACCTGGTTTTTTTTCCGCTTCTGTATTTCGCTGTTGATCCATCAAGGCATATTTAACAGCATGATAACTAAAATCACCAATTTTGATATAACTTTTTAACCGTTTTCCATTTTCACCTCGACATTTACCAATAGAATCAATATCTTTATTATCGCTGCCCTGGACAAAAGCAGGTACATGAGAATCAAACCAATTGTTGATATTTTCCCGACTTTGATGAGATGTGCATTTTTGTATTCCCAGTACAAATTCCCTGAAAAGCGGATTCTTCACCAATTCTTTTTGACGACCCGCATTAAGCTCCTTGCAAAATCCATTTGGTTGATCCACATGTGCAAGGATGACAAAACTATCGCGTTTGCTGATTTTATGTTCCTGAAGTTTGTCCAATAGCTGATTAAAATTCCAGGATGCACGCGCATTATTATTTTCCCTGTCCTGGCGCGGTGAATTCGGATACGCCTCATCCAAAAACCGGTTGATAAAATCATCATGTTGAGACAACCAGGGTTCAGGATGGAAAACGATCAAAGTATGTATACCATTGCCTTCGCCCACAGATAATTCGACACCGGGCAAAAGACAGATTTCCTGTTTCCTGGCCTGCTGCATAAGGGTCTTGTATTCTTTTTGAGCAAATTTGTTGTGGTTCGTGATAGCCCCGACACGGATTTTTTCATTGTTCAATTTTTGAACAAATGAGATGTTGAAAAAGTTATTATCATCCCATCCGCGAAACGCCTCTTTGTCCGCTTTGGTGTGCAAATGAAAATCAGAACGCAGCCAGCGACTGCCGTATTTAAAAAATTCTTTCATAGTTTTTCTTTCCAATTTTCATCAAAATAAATAAAATATCCCAGATAAACAAGAAATCAATCTGGAATAATTTGGAGTTATCTATACGCTCCTTGCCTTCTGTATCCGGTTCCACACCAGCTGACACACCGCCCGATATACTTCTTTTCGCTCCTCTACTGTTAAATTCAAAACATCAAAGACAATATTGTCCAATTGAGCGCGATCCGGCAGAGGCTCAGGTTCCTGTTGGGCTATCGGAATGTCAGATTCAGGATTAATGCCGCAATCAAAAAATATTGAATTTATGTTAGTTTTAAAATATTGATGATAATTATATTTACTTGATATCAAAGTTGGATCTACAATTAAAAATTTTTTAATATCGATTCCTTCAGTCTTTAGCGCACCTTCTCCTAAATTCGATCGTCCGAAAAGCTCTCTACTAAATAAGACAAATACCGAAAAAAATGATATAGGAAAATCCTTAAAATTTATTTCAAATAAATTATGATCGACATAAACCGAATGCTTATTATAAAATATCGCAATGCGTTCATTATGAACCATTGGCCAAAGATACTTCCATCTTTCTTTATTTGGTAAACTCCACCATAATCTTCTTGTTCTAAGACTAGTTACATTATTGAATCCATTTTCTTCACCCCATTCAATATATTTTAACACATAAGTATTTTGCAACTTGTCTTTAGTTTTATTACACATGAACAATTTAAATTGTAAATCTTCAGGAATTACTAAATTACTACTACATTCTCTAGGACTTTTTATTACCGGTTTTAAAAATTTATCCTCAATTTCACCTTCCCAACCGGCACCGTTTATCACCCGTGTTAATCCCGATTTTGATCCTGGTCCCAGCGGTTTTAAATAGAAAAAATCATTGGCACCGCTTGTAATACCACGTCGCACTTCCGCAACATCTTTCAATTTAACCAGTTTCCCTGCACCTTTTTTCAAAATCGTAAAAAAGATATCCGGCGCGCGCAAATATTTCCCGCCCCATTTATCGCCGATATAGGTGCCGCTGTCCAGATCATCTTTGAATTCCGTTCCATCTCTCAACAACTGCTTTGCTGTCACCGGATACACCCGAAACCGATCATTGGTGGTAATCGCAGCCGAATCCTCAAGTTCGAGCAGATTCTCCGTCAAGATCACATCTTCAAACGGCTGCTTGAACGCTACAAATCTCATCAATTCAGTTTTATTCGTTTGTGATCTGCTTTTCGCGTCAGGAGCATGAAACAACGTAATCACGGTATTCACATCTGAACCGGAAAAACTGCGTTTGGCGTGGTTATCAATCACAAACGCCATACGCACATGATGCAGTAAAAATTCCTGCATCCATACGCCATATTGGACATCCAGCCAGGAATTGGAACAGATGAAAGCATGCACCCCCATCGAGTTGAGCAAATGCAGTGAACGCACATAAAAATACACATACAAATCGGATTTGGCGCTTATCTTTGTTTTAGGCTTAAAATAATGCGGATAATCCATTCGGATTACATCCGCCAACAATGTTTTATATTCACGCGGTGTCACATGATATAATGGATCGGATATAGATTCCTGGCGCACATACGGCGGATTGCCGATAATAACATCAAATCCGCCTTTGTCATAAAACACTTCGGCAAATTCGATATTCCAGATCAGGGGATGTGAATCTTTGAGACTTTTCCGCTGTTCACGCAGCTCAATGATTTCATTCTCGATCTTTAGGGCTTGTTTGTTCACTTGCTGACCGGATTGTTCCGAATCATCAAGTTCAATATCCATTTGATTTTCTTGCGTCCGTATCAAAGTCAGTCTATTCTGTTTTTTCTGAATTTCGTCATCAAGAATTTCTTTGTAAATCAGCGTCTCCTGATGCCGGATAGAGTTGCCATCTTTGCCCCGGTTATAGAAAAAATCATGTTTCATCTTTTTCAACTCGGTTATTTTTCTCTTTATTGAGGCGGGCAGCTCTGCATGGCCCTGAACCGGGAACAATTTGGAGCCGACGCGCTGCACGAGCGCATCGCCGCACCGCACTTTAAAATTCAGGCTCGGCAGCAGCGGTTCAGGCAAGCGACGAAATTCAGGCGGCATATCGATGAACAAGGTCAGCCACAACCGCAATTGGTTAATCCAAACCGCCCAATGTTTAACCTCGACCCCATACAGCGACCGGGCAATGATCTCTTTTTTGCGGTCATAATCGCTATTATATTGCAATTCCTGTGGGCCATTGTTGCGTGTGGTCAAATTCTCAAGTATTTCATCCAGAACCTGCAAGGCGCCAACCTCAAAGGCCCCGGACCCCGCCGCCGGATCGCAGATAGTGACATTTTGCAGCAACTGCACCAATTCGCGAATCTCTGCGACCGAGAAATCCCCTTGTTTCTGATCCTCGTCAAATTCACTACCCTGTCCTTTTTCTCTGAAAAACAAACGATACAATTCACGTTGTTCGCAGGAACTGTTTTTCCCCAGCCATTTTACCAGCGCCATACGGCACATAAAATCCACTTCAACACGCGGCGTATAGACCGCGCCCTGATCTTTGTTGGTCAGGCGCTCAAAAATCAGTCCGAGAAATTCCGGATTCAGTTCCAATTCCTCATCGAACAATTTGTTCTCTTCGATGGTAAAATTATATTGAAACAGGAACTGGAAAAAATCATCAATCATCGCATCCGGAATCCATAAATCCAGATCATCCACACCGGTTTTTTCCTTGAACAACTCTCCGTTTAAGAATGGAGCGTTTTGAAGAATAGCCTCGGTCTCGGGTGAAAAGTCGTTGTTTTGATACAACACCTTGCGTCCCGGGGGTGAATTCAAAGCCTGAAAAAAGAAGGGTTCAAGCCAGTCCAGGTAAAACTGGTTTGAATCACTGAACTTTTGTTGATATTCTTTCCAGTAATTCTGAATAAACTGTTTTGTTTTGCCAAGCCAGCCTTTTTTCTGCACAAATCCCAGAAAAATGATACGAATGACAAACAAAAGCGCAAAATCCTGTTTGAGTTCGACATCATCCGTGCCCTGCACCTGTTCCGCAATGGCATCAAATTTGGGTTTAAATTCATTATAAAACTCGTTCGACACCGCTTCGATGGAAAATGCTTGCAGGATTTTATCAATCGAAGAAAAATCCGCCCGTCCCACCTGGTTGAGAAAAGTCTTGTTGGCATAATCAGGGGACACAAAATAGGTGTAACGGCGAAAATTGCTGTATTGACGCTGTTTGCCAAAGTACTGCGCCACGATCAGACTAAATCGAAAATGTCCACTGTCATCATGAAACACAAAAATACCGGCATCATACAATTCATGTTTCAATATTTTTTTACCCAGTTCGTACTGGCGTTTCTTGCTGTTACGCTCGGTTAATTCGCCTTTTGTCCGGGCCGTAACCACCACAAATCGTTGAATCTCATCAAATTCGATCTCGCCGAGTTTTTCAATCCGCGTGAATCGGCTGTCTTTACGATCATCATAATGCGAAAAATCCTGGTCAGACGGTTTGAATCCGCTGTGCGCGGTTCTGAAAAAGCGCAACAGATGGGTTCGACTAAACGAATTTACGACAGCTGCGAGTTCACTTCGGGCGTGCATGGATCAGGCTCCTTTGGTATCTATATTTCTAATAAAACCATAGGTGATCATTGTATAACCCCGTCTGGACCTATTATTCCATCTTTTCTTTTTCTATTCGAGCAAGGTTGGTTTAATTTAACAAAATTTCTTGGAAATAAAAGAGAAATCAAGAGAAACAACCCAGGTATTCTTTATAAATCCGTCCTGATCTTGATCAATATAGAAATAATTCTCTTTTGCATGACACCCCAGTTCTTTTTTTCTTGTGTGCTTTTGGCTTGTCGTTGTACAAAGCAGGTAAGGCTCTTCTCCCTTGGGATGATTTAAAATAATCACCAATTTATCTTTGCTGCTGCCATCTTTAAATATAAAATCTTTGAAAAACAGCACCGTCCCCGGTTTCATATCTCCCCAATAATCTGTTGAAATTCATCATCGATTTGTTCACGATCTTTGATATCTTTACCATCAATAGAATTTTTTTCATCATCCAAAGCCAGCAGATAATCAATCCATTCATTCTCACCTTTTTCCTGTCTGGTTTTGTACCAGGGAGAATTTCTTAAATGGCTTGAATCCGACATATCCTTTGCTTTTGCATTATTAAAAATTAATGCTACCTTTTCGAGAATTTGAATTTCTCGTCTACTGAAGATTTTGGGATTAAACTCTTTTCGGGGCATAATTTTCAAACAATGCCCGATTCCATTTTCAAATTCTTCATTTTCAATAAAAAAGGCGTTTTCAAAATCTTTGGTATTATTTTTGGGCTCAATATCATGATAGACTTTGGGGGGCACAGGTCCCTTCTTCCAGGCTTTGTATTGCAGCCCGGTTACCGATCTACCCGTTTCTTTAAAATGCCAAAAGTCCAAATAATATAACAATTTCATTATTTTTAATTTGTGGCAGTATTTGGTATGTTTCGCAAAATAGATGATAGCATGAATCAATTTTTCGCGTTGTTTCTCAGTGTTCATATTTAAACCTGCGAAATAGCATGTTTTTTTAAAAAGGTCGGAAAATTTTATTAGAGTATATAGTTTTAAATAACTATAAATGTTAAATCAATTCAATGTATAAATCAAATTTTATACATGTTCATGTGCTTTTTACTTTTCGCTCAAATTGAATTTTTGTTCCCATCGGAGGTGTTATATTATAATCCGCGCCCTTTTGGGGTTTGATAAATCCTGTTGATTTTTCCAGCAAGGCATCATAATTTTCGACGATCTTTTTGTCAATTTTTGGATTTTTTGCAATAATTTCTTGTTTTTTGTCCAACATCAGGAATAAATCCTTTATACGAATTTAAACAAGATGATTCAGTTGCCTATTTTCATCATTTTCAATATGGCAAAAAAATCACTTTTATTTTCTCCCCGCGTTAAACGATATCACATATTCAGATCAACATAGTCATTTTTTATAAAATTTCAAAAATATTTATCATCATGTTGTATTTTTACTACAAACAGAATTAAATGTTCAAAAAAATAGCCCATGTATCGTCTGAAAAATTCATTGCAATTTAGCACAATAGTTTTAAGTTATAGGCAAACCGGGAGAAAAAAATGAACCCCATCAAAGCGCTGCAAACCACAGCCGTTCTCATCCGCCTGAACCACGGTAAAGAAAATATCAGCAAACTCCTCACATTGCTCTATCTTGCCGAACGAGAGGCGCTGTTACACTGGGGATTTCCCCTGTTGTTCGAGGATTTATATCTGACAAAACGCGGGCCGATTGTCGGCGGGATCAGTGACAGACTCAGCGCCGGCTGTCATGATGACTGGAATGAATACCTGAGAACGGATAACGAAGATGTAATCTTGATCAAAAATCCCGGTACCGACGAGTTGTCCATGGCTGAATGGTCGCTGCTGCGGCGGATTTATAAACAGCATGAAAACATGGATAGTCGCGCCATGATGCCGTTTATCCGTAATCTGCCGGAATATAAAACCATGCAGAGAGGCCGGGAAGCGATTGACTATGCTGAATTGTTGAACAAAAATCTGGACACTACAAAATACAATATCGACGCCATGTTGAAAAACATTGATGCTCTGAAAGCAGAGGATATCTATGAAACTTTTTTTAATTTTGAAAATTAAAATAAAATATATATTTTTAATCACATCTGAAAGAAATGAACAAACTTTCCGGTAAAAGCCAATGGTTATCAAAGATAAAATTAAAAAAGAGATAGACAATATTCCTGATGATCAATTGGAAGAATTGTATCACTATATCAAGGAGCATATACAGACGGAAAAAATTGCGGATCGAACGATTAAAACCTATCATCTCAAAGGCAAATTCGATGATATGGATATAAGAAAAGGGGCTTATGAGCAAAGTACTGATTGATACAAATATTTTCGTATACTCGATCGACAGAGATTCCAAATACTTTGATCAAGCCCAGTCTATTTTAAATAATCCGGATCTTGATTTATTCACCACCTCAAAAAACATCTCAGAATTGCTTTCAGTCATAACAAGATTGCCCAAAGCCGATTTAACTGTCTCCCAGGCATTGGAATTGGTTGCTGAATTTTCTCATTTTACTCATATCTTGTATCCCACCTCGCTTTCAAATCATATATTTTTTGAATTGCTTAAAAAATATCAACCGGTGGGTTTGAAAATTCATGATTTCGAAATCATGAGTATTAGTCTTGCAAATCGCATTTCACTCATCGCATCTATTAATAAAAGAGATTATCAAGATATCTCTGAAATACAATTGTACAAGATGTAATTCATCGAGTATATTATCAAAAAAGCGTTTCTATACGGCAGTTATTCACAAGATGAATCAACAAGCGACAGTGATATCGATGTCATGTTGGTGGGGAAAGCATTTAATCAGCAGCCTGGTCAACTATGGCGTTTGACAAGCGAATACAATTCTAAAATCGAGACCCGGTCGGTTTCGCTTTAAACAGGATGATATTTTCAAAGGGTCAGGCAGAGCAAGGTTGAGATCAGGAGCCGATCGGCTTGATCTTAAAATTAAATCCATAGATTCAACCTGATCGTTTATTCCGCCGTGAATCTGGCTTGCGTCCCGGAAAAGAAATCTATTTCCGGTTCGTTGACTTTTGCCGTTTAAGAATATCATCAAAAACAGCTTTTATATCATGCTTAAATTTTGAAGCATATTGATCCCGCAATGCCCGGGTTTCTTTTACAACAGGATCCTGCCACATGGACTAGTCCTCCCGGCAAATCAAGTGATTCATTGTAAAGAGCACTTTTACTCCACTCCAATAAAAACATCACAAAAATCCACGCATCCCGTTACCATTTAAACTCCGGCCACTCGCCTTGATCGGCCAGTTGAAAGGGTTCACATCCCTGCTCGTCAGCTATCATTTGCAGATGGGTCTTGAACTGATGATACTGCGAACTCGAACTATGAAGATTTTTTAAAAGCGCCGGCAGTTTTCTGAACCGCGCTTTACCGGGTTTGGCCTCGCTTAGGAATTCTCGTGTGCGCACGCTGATGAATGCGGTCAGATAGTCAGGATTCAGGTCGCCGGCTATAGAGATGAGGTCCACACATTTTTGTCCCACAGACGCGTCATAGGTGATCAACGCGTTTTCGGTTTCGTATTCCAAACGATAGATATCCGCCTGTTGTGCTTTTGTTGTCGGTATGTACCCGGCGGCCTTGCGTAAAAATCCCAACTGCACCAGAAAATACGGCCAAAGAATACGAACCCCCCGATAGGTTACGGTATCCTCTTCATCCATACCGAACTGTTTTTCCAAACGGTCGCCCTGACAGGCGTGCCGGATGTCATAGGCCAGGGCCAGGAGATAAAAAGCAACCGGTTCTCCCCAAATTGTTTCGTCGGCGCACGCATAGATCGTATCCCGGATATGATCCAGATCGAACGGGTCGCCCCAGAGCGTGATCCCGGTGCCATAGCGGGTCGGTTCTATAAAAATCATAATAATCCCTTTTATCGTGTGTGTTCAAATAGAATATATTTTAAAATTTTAATAAATGCAATACGTTTAAACCCTACAGAGGACAGTTGTAGCCTCAACAGGTTGCAGGATATCAAGGCAAAATGTTCCGAGTATTATAAATTTTCATCTAACCATACTGGTTGCCATTAGAAAACAGTTGACATTAATTGCAAGGCTTTGCTATATTGATAAAGAGATTTTATGGGTATTCTTATGGTTTACCAAATTGAGGGGAGATATCCTGATCATTATCCTCAAATTCCTTCTGAACATGCTGTAAAGAAATATTTATCAAATACCAGGGATCTGTTCCAATGGCTGATAGAGATATTATAATCCATTTGCAAAAATACCTGGATTATTTAATCCGGAACGGATATGACATTGAAAAAGCGTTTCTGTACGGCAGCTATTCACGCGGTGAATCAACAGCTGAAAGTGATATCGATGTCATGTTGGTGGGAAAAGCATTTGACCAGCGCAATGATCAGCAGCTTGGCAAACTCTGGCGTTTGACGAGCGAATACAATTCTCGAATTGAACCTTACCCAATCGGTTCGGAACGCTTTGAACATGATCATGGTTCTCCGCTCATCCAAAGGGTCAGGCAAAGCGGAATTGAGATCAGGAGCCGGGCGGTTTAAAAGTTCCAGTTAGGGCAGGAAAAGGGAGTAAAATATTATTGACTATCATAAAAGTTGCAAGGAGGGGTATATTTTATACCCCCTTAAATCTTTGATTATTTTTATCTTATAACATGTTAAAAGAGTATATACTCTTTTCCTCTCTCAACCGAAAACCCGATTTTCCATCATAAAAAAATTCGTTTCAAACCGGATCTTTTTATAACAGTGTCAGCAGATGCTCCTTTGTAAACATTTGCAAATCCGGGTTGCTTTCCAAAAAAGGTTCAACATCAGCAACGATTGTTCTCCAGTTGCGTTGTTGAATCGTTTGACGCAGAATGTTTTTCCAATTTTCCCGGGAGATTTTCGGACCTGCGTATTGGGTTTGTTTTAAAGCATGATTCAAATACTTAAAATTGGGATTTAAATCCCGCCAGCGCGATAACAAGAACATGACATCATAAAAATCACGGCCTTTGGTATAAGCACGCTGTAAAATTGCGTGCAATTTCCCGGATAAAAAACTGGAGAGATCATGATGTCGCAATCCAATGGGGAAATATGTATTGATCAAGCTTTGATCCACATTATAGCCGGACGGAGGTCGGGTATCACACTCAATTTTAACGGATAAATTTTCATCAGCATGCGCTGATAATCCCAATTCATATAGCAGATGTTTGAATTTGATCATTGCTGTAAAAACAATTGCATTTTCATCTCCCAATCTTGTAGAGACAGAGTATCCCTGATATTTTAGTCCCCGAACAAGTGAATCAATCATATTAGACAATTCAGGCTGCGCTTTGGACAAATCTGCATGAAAATCAAGATATTCTGAAAACCGGTTAACCTTGTGCAGAATACGCAGGGCTGTTCCGCCATGGAAAATCCAGCGCTGCAATATTTTTTGTTCAAACAGTTGTCTTAAAATCACATGCTGAATATACTCGCGCAGTAACAAACGCGCTTGCCCGCGATTTTGGGCTGATTGTATAATTTGTTTGGCTTGGTCTTTCATTGTTTTTTATTAACCAGTTTGAGTAATGCATGAACAGAACGCAACACTTTTTTACTCTGCATTCGATCCGCATAACCGAGCAATCTCTCTCTTTGAAAAAAGTCGGGCAGATCGAGCCGCAATTCTGTCCACCGGTTTTGTGTCCATTCGCCCGAATAAAAATAGCAAATATCAACGAGAGCGCGTTCAAGTGTGGCAATCAGAGCTGTTTGCTGGAGGCCTGGACCCAACTTTACTCGCTCATAGCCAAAAAAGCGTTCAGAGTGGGTGCTGAAATATTGAAACCGTCCGACTTGCGTATTCCAGACTTTTGTTTGGCGGGTGGTGACAGCCTGAATGGCCTGCACATGTTCCGGGATACACTGGTAATGTTGTAATGCAGAAAAAAGACTGATAAATGAAGGCCGATAGAGATAATTTGAAATATAAAATAAAGACGCCATCTCTTTTTGATATGGCACCGGAAGCATATATTTACCGCGACGCAACCTCAACAGTTTTCCATGAGCAACCCAACGGGACAATCGGGCCATGATTTGCTTTTCCGGTTCGTCAAATAACGTCACAAGCTCATGGCTCTCAAAAAATGGACGATGCATCAAACTATGTTGTAATTCTTCAAATTTCATTTGTATAATTTACCAAAAATGGTAAATTATGCAAATATTTTTTTAATTTCACTCATTCTATTCACTGTTTACGGATTTGCCTTGTACCGATAGTCCCAGATCGTCGACAGCATCGATGACCCGCCCGACTGCAATGTCCAGGGTTTCCTCCATGGCCGCATACACGGGATTGCGATAGTGGAAAACGGTTTCACCGTTTTCCTGTATTTCTCCATCAGTTCCGGCTTGGCAGACCAAGGCGAATGAACGGAATTTTGCTCTCCTCCTCAATATCCAGGCTTTTTGCTTGAGAATTTCGATCGTTCCGTCACCCGGCAGGGCGAATCGTATATGCGTTTTAAAGACGGTCCGATTTTCAAAAACGCAGAAAAACGTTTCCGCTTGTGCATCGCCTCAATTGAATGACCTGAATTCACTGCTGTAGCGGCCGCCGCGGCAGTGAATTGGCTTTATTCTTCTTCTGATTCACCTTTTTTTAATTTCAAAAACGGTTCCATTGGCAAACCTGGGATCAGGCAGAAAAGACATCAAATTGAGTCAAACAGGCTCTCTTGAAAAAAATCCCCCTGCATATATAACCACTCTGGCCGGCAAAAAAGTTTAAAATAGACATACAGCTCACAAGCGGATGCATACCGCCTGTGAGCTATAGTCCTGCTTAACGAACCAAAAGCATTCGCCGGGTCGTTTGCAAGGATTCGGTTTGCAACTGATAGAAATACAAGCCGCTGGGTTGATCATGCGCCCGCCACTGTATTCGATGAACACCTGCATCCTGACTCTGGTTCACCAGCTGATCCATCAAACGCCCGTTCATATTATAGATATTCAGCTTGACGTGCTGAGCCTGATCAAGCTGATATTCAATCGTTGTGACCGGATTGAACGGATTTGGATAATTTTGTGACAATTGTGTTTTCTCAGGAACCTGGATCACTTGCATATCCTGGTTGACGGTTTTATCCGCTTCCTGTAATCGGGTTACACCTGAACGATCCACTTTATAAATGCCGCCGCGTGTGTACACATTTTGGTACCAGGCAAACCGGCCGACAATATCCAGGTCCGCCTCCGGCGCCACAGCCACGTAAACCGGCAGTGAGTTGACGGACAAAACCGTATCGGTGCCGGTGACACGCACAAACGCTGGCGCTGTGGAATGGGAGATATCAAATGGTCCGCTGTCCGCAGCCAGAGCGATTCGATATCCCGTCGCATAAGGCGCAGCCCGCCAGGACAAGTGAATTTGATCTGTACCCACCTCCACCGTGAGCGGATTGGGAGCAATGCCCATGACTTGATCAAAAATAGACAGGGCTTTGTAATATTCACCGTTCATAATGGATTTCCAGCCCTGTTCAATAGAGGACTCGATCAACCATTTTTCCTGCGGTCGTTGTTCCGCAAAAATCCGGGCCATGTGCAAATGCTGAGCTGCGACCAAAGCCAGATCATCTTTGGGCGGCACATCTGCTTTAAAGCGCGCAATATGATCTCGCGTCATGGTTAAAAACGTAAAACGGTTATTCTGCGACAGGTCCAGATGAGTAGACCGGTTGAAATCATTCCAGGACTGCAGCAGCACCCAGGGCATAGGCATCGGCTGCTGATAGGCATGTATCTTTTCCCAGGTCTGGTGATACACCAGAGTATCCTGACGGTCGATCCATCGATCTGTGCCGTCAACCCAGGACCGATCATCAAAACCGGGCCAGGCAGCGCCTATGGCAAAATAAACGCCATGCGATCCTCTCGATTTGTTCATATTTTCATATTCAAAATCCAGATATTCATCGCCCCAGCGCTGTCCCTGTTCATGCCAATTT
Source organism: candidate division KSB1 bacterium (assembly GCA_034521575.1). Classification (NCBI taxonomy): domain Bacteria; kingdom Pseudomonadati; species Candidatus Zhuqueibacterota bacterium. The sequence continues at coordinate 485,628 of JAXHMJ010000003.1, read as the reverse complement.
TTATTCATCGGCTGCGCCCAGGGATACAGCAAATCCATATGTCGAAATACATCCCAGTCATAGCCCTCATTCCAGGCCAACAGGGTATTCTCAGGCAGTACCCGATCCGCTACAGAATCAATTTCCGCCGCGGTATGCGCATCAGGTTCGTGAAACACAAAAAGCGGTGTAAAGTCATAGTCGTCGGCATCGTAATAAGCCGGATGACTCATAACGGAATCCGCAACAAACGTCAGCCTTTGCTGCAAATAATCTTGCGGATTATCGTGATACGCCAAAATGATATTGAACCGGAATCCCTGGGATTCATATCGGATATTGAGGTCATGGGCTTTATCCGAACAGTCCCATCAAACCGGCCGTCTCATAGTTTTCACTATAAAGGGTATCCTGAGGATGCCATTCCACCACAAAAGCGTCAATGCCGACATTCCAGGCCTGCAGAATATCATATTCCCATTGGCGCTGCCGGTGAGAATCAAACAATCCCCAGTAGCTGGTATCAGCGATTCCGCCGTTATAATCGATAGCCCAGTGTCGCAAGGTTGAATCATTTTCAGCATTTCCATACCAGGGTTCATACCAGGCAAACACCTTTCGCTCTTTACCGATGCCGGGATACCGGGTTCGCAGATCAAACGAGAGACCGAAATCGTAGTGATAGTGATAGTCGTTGTCCTGCAATTCAACATCTATGATTGCAGAGCCCGTTGTCAATTGATAGTTTTCAGGTACGCTGGACATATCAATCTCTACCTGATAATTTTTAGGGGCCAGGCGTTCAAACAGATACTTTCCATTTTGACCGGTCACCTGTTTGGCAATATAAGTTCCATTCTCATCCAAAAGACGAATGATCACACCCGGAATCGGTGGTTCGTTCGGGTCATGAACGCCATCCATATTTTGATCATGGTAAACAAAATCACCAATCGCATTCAAATACCGATAGAAACCAAAATCGGCAAGACTGTAATGATCACCCGGTTCAAGGCTTGCAGAGATCAGCATCGGGGATGTCAGCGTATGGTAATCGGGGGCGGTTGATGTGTCCACACGCACCGAATAGTCGCCATAGGGCAAATCAGTGAAAAGGTATCTGCCGTCCGGTCCTGAAAACATAGAATCCAGCGCTGTATCATCAGAATCAAGCAGGATGAGACGCACATGTTCAAAGCCGTACTCTCTTCTGCTGCCTATAGTTTCAGTCCCGTTTTGATCATAATCAAAGAACACATAATCACCAATAGAGACACGCGCCGGAAACAATCCAAAGTCGGCGTGGGGATAGGATTCTCCCGCAGTTAGTTCGTAAGAGACCTGCGTCGGCGTACTGGGTGAATGCTGCGCCGGAATGCTGCTGGTATCGAGTCTGACAGTAAAGCTGCCCGGCGGCAGATCATCGAACAAATAGGCGCCGTCGGCGTCGGTCAGGGCGCTGTCCAGCGGCTGGTCCTGATCATCGAACAAAATCAACCGAACAGTTTCAACACCCGGCTCATTGCTGTCCTGCACACCATCGCCGTTGATGTCCTGCCATACATAGTCGCCGATTTCCGCCCGCCTGGGACGATATCCGAAATCCGCGTCACGATAGTCTTCCCCGGCGCCCAGATTTACAGTCAGCGGTTCATTCGCGGTGGTCAGTTCCCAATCGGCAGGAAGCGTGGACTCGACGACATTGACCGTAAAAGTGCCGGGCATCAGAGTTTCGAACAAATAATTGCCGTTGGAATCGGTTGTCTGTGTGGCAATCACACTCCCGTCTTGTGACAATTCCAGTTCGATGCCGGACAATCCATTTTCGCTGTCAAACAATTGGTTGTTGTTCAGGTCGCCCCAAACGAGATCACCAATTGATGACGGCTCCGGTTGATAACCAAAATCCGCGCTGCGATAATTTTCTTCCGGCGACAGGTTTACAGCCAGCGGCTCGGTTGTTGTCAGATTATAATTTGCAGGCACGGTAGAGGCGTCAATCGCCACGCTATAGTCACCCCGGTCCAGATCGCTGAACAGATACCCGCCGGAACTGTTTGTTATAGTCTCGGCCAGGGTATCACCTGCGGCGGACAACAACAGCACTCTGACGTTTTCAATACCGGGTTCTCCCGCGTCCTGGTCGCCGGCGCCGTCATAATCCGCCCACACGTAATCACCAATCGATCCGGGAGCATAGACTTGCACATCCGCGGTGTCCTGATCATCTTCATCCGCATCATTATTATCCGGTGTTGAATCCGGGTCCCGAACGGCGCTGAGCGTCACCTGAGCCGTATTGCTGTATTCCCCGGCAGCGTCAGCCTGTACGACAAGGGTCAGGATTTTCGATTCAGCATCAGCCAGTTCACCAACCGACCATACGCCGGTATTTTCATCATAATCCGGAGATCCGGTCACCAAAGTAAGACCGGACGGCAATACATCGGTCACATTGACCTCGGACACATCGTCCGGGCCGTTATTGGTGATCGTGACCACAAAATCAAATTCCACGCCCTGCATGACCGAATCAGCGGAAACACTCTTGGTCAGACTGAGATCAGCCTCACCGGCCTGAAGTTCAGCCGAGTCCTGATCATCTTCAGCAGGATCACCATTATCCGGTGTGCTGTCCGCATCCTCCTGATCCTGTGCAGAGACCTCGGCCGTATTTTCAAACACCCCGGCGCGGTCCACACGTGCAGTGATATCAATGCCGGCTTGCGCACCGCCGGCCACGCTTCCCACCGTCCACTGATGGGTTGCCGCGTCATAATCCGCCGGACTGGCGCTGACAAACGAGAGGCCATCCGGTAATACATCCTTGACAACAACCTGAGTTGCGTTATCAGGGCCGGCGTTTGATACGGTGAGAGTAAACACAACCTGTCCGCCGACTGCAGGCGAAGCATTATCCACGCTTTTCTGCAGACTGAGATCCACCAATTCCCGAACCGTGATATCCGCCGTATCCTGATCGTCTTCATCAGGCGCGTTGTTATTCGGGGTAGAATCCACATCCGGTTCATCCGCTGCTGTCACCTCGGCGGTATTATCGAAATCGCCGACCGTATTTGGAACAGCCCGGATAGACAGCGTTTCCGTGGCGCCGCTGTTCAGGGAATCAAGACTCCAGATAGGCGCGCTCCAGTTTCCGGCCGAAGGTGTTACACGGTCCACGGTCAGGCCGGCGGGGATTGCATCTGTAATCTCGATATTGTTTGCGGTTTTGCGTCCGTTATTGACCAACGTCAAAGTATAGACCACGGTATCATTGGAAAAATATTGACTCTGATTGGCCGATTTGCTCAGGTCCAGGTCGATGGACACCGGATCAAGAGTGACCTGATCCTGATCATCCTCATCGGGATCATCGTTTCCCGGCTCGGAATCCGGGTCCAGCGGTTCAGCTGAACTCACCTGCGCTGTGTTTGTGATTTCGTCAGGCTCGTCGACCGTGGCGGTGATCGTCAGAGTATGGGTTGTTCCGACTGCGATATCACCCACAGACCAATCGCCGGTACTCTGATTATAACTGCCTTGCGAGGGTGTGGAAGAATCAAAAGACAGACCGGCAGGCAGCACATCATTGACCACCACATTAAAGGCAGGATCCGGTCCGGAATTTTCAAGCGTTAACGTAAAGGTAACCTGAGAACCGAGATACGGGGTTGCCTCGTCGACTGCTTTGGTCAGCTGCAGGTCCGCATATTTTACCGATGTGATATTGGAATCATCCTGATCATCTTCATCAGGATCGCCGTTACCCGGGGTGGAATCCGGGTCATACTCATCGCTCGCAGACACCTCGGCCGTATTTTCAATGGGCAAATCATATTCGTCATCCGCGCTAACCGTCAGGGTCAATGTGCCGGTGGCGCCGTTTGCAACCGTACCGACAGTCCAGATATCCGTGCTGCTGTTGTAACTTCCCTGGGTCGCACTTGAGGACACCAAAGTCAAACGACTGTCCAGAACATCAGTGACCTCGACATTATTTGCCGCATCCGGACCGTCATTCGTAATTGTAATCAGAAAATCAAATTCTTCCCCGGCACGAATACTGTCCACGCTGGTGGTTTTCTGCAAAGACAAATCCGCCGCATTGGGGACGTTGATTTCCACATTATCCTGGTCATCCTCACCGGGCAGATTATTATTCGGCGTAGAATCCGGATCATCCGTATCGGTAGCGGTTATTTCAGCGCTGTTGTTGATGGTTCCGGATCGGGTTACACGCGCCCGAATGACAATAGATTGGCTTTCACCGACATTCAGATTACCCACCTCCCACTCTCCGGTGCTCTCATCATAGTCGCCGCCGCTGTTATCTGAAACAAACGACAATCCGGTCGGCAGCTGATCGGTCACGATTATATTTTCCGCCGCATCCGGCCCGTCATTGGTCACCGTCAGCGTATATTCAATTTCGTCTCGCACATTGGGAGTTGTCTGATTGACCGTTTTCTCAAGAGAAAGATCAGCCTGAGGCGGCACGTCAAATGACACCGCATCCTGATCATCCTCTGCGGGATTGTCATTATTGACCTCCGAGTCGGGATCCGGCAGGGAAGCTGCTGTTATTTCCGCTGTATTCTCGGTGTTTCCGCTTGCCGTGACCTCGGTCTTGATCTGAATCTGTTTGCTTTCATCAATCGCCAGGTCACCCACTGTCCAGTCACCGGTGGTTTCATTGTAAGAGCCGTCGCCGTCCGAACTGATAAAGCTCAAATTAGCGGGCAGCTGATCACTCACCACAACACCGTCCACCGCAAGCGGGCCGCCGTTATTGTTCACGGTTAATGTAAAAGTCAGCGTGTCTCCAATTTCCGGAGAGGAAACATCCAACTGCTTGGACAGTTCCAGATCAGCCTCGCGGGAATAGGTATAGACAATCTGAACTCCCATATTGGCATCCGCAATGACCTCAGCGCTGACTTTGCCGGTGGTGCCGCTGACGTTATAATAGGCATCGGTATTTCCGTCCACAGAAACCGTGCCCGTGCCAATAAATTGAGCAAGGTCCGTTCCGGTATAGGTCTTTTCATAGCGATCCTGATTAAACTGAGAACTTCCAACCAAATCTTCATCAATTCGACCGGACCCCCCCGCATAATCCGTTGATCCGTCCCAGGCTTGATAAAATTGTTCCCCGGCTGTGGCCACAGATTGCAACTCTACCGGTGTTCCACCTTCGGGAAGAGTCGCGTCGACATTCAGGATGCCTTTGACGGTGACCGTAGCTTCCCGGTCTTCCAGATTTTCAACTTTGACTGTCTGAAGACTGGCGACATTGATCACGAGCTTTGCGCTCACCAGGCGTCCAAGCGACGAATCAAATTGATCCAGAACAACCGATTCGGTCCAGTCAGTCGTCATCCACCCTGTCGAGTCCTCGACCGTCTGTGTGGTGATCTGGGACCAGGCGGAGGCCGCAAAAACCAGAACCGTGAATATAATTATATTTATATATTTATTCATGATATCATCTCCTGTTTATTTCAATAAAGTCATCCGTCTCACGGCGGAAAAAGATCCGGCGTTTAACCGATAAATATAAACACCTGACGGATGTTCATCCGAATGCCAGGTCGCCTGATAGCTTCCGGCGGATTGATATTCGCGCACCAACGTTTCAACAAGCTGGCCGTTCAGGTTATAGATATTCAAGCTTACATCCGCTGCCTCGGCCAGGGTATAGCGGATTGTGGTGGATGGATTAAAGGGGTTTGGGAAATTGGATTCACAGGAAAAAGAGCCGGGCACCGTTTTAAATGCCTGGTTCTCAGAAGCGGGCACCGCGCCTTGTTTTTCTTGCGTGTGAACCTCAAATTCAACGATCTGCCGCCATCCTCCCTGGTGGTAATGCGGAAAGATCAAGCGCAACATCACATATTTTGCTTTTACATATTCCTGCAGCGGCGCCCACATCCGTTCAGTACCGTCGGATTTGAAAAACGTATTCAGAACTTTATGAAAATCGTCAGGGTCTGTTCCCGTATTGGAAACCCATACTTCAATCCGTTTTGTTTTCAAATAATGATAATTATTATCGTCATTGCCGTTATCCGTGGTTAATGCCACATAATTAAACTGATAACGGGCATGATCAGCAAATTCAAAAATAGCCCAGGCTGTATCGGACGGTTTATCCGAACCCTGCGCCCAGACCGTTGCATCCCAGCCTGTGTAATCGCCGTCTACAGCATTTGACCAGTCCAGTTGCTGTTCCCCCTTTTTAAAAGTGGGAGAACCGGAAACAAAAACGAGGTGATTGTCATGATGCACCGGGGACGGCGGAATGATGTCGTCATTATTCTTATTGAGGGTTACCGCGATGATATCTGCATCTGAAAATTGATTCCGGTACCAGCCATAATGGGTGTACGCATCAAGCGCTGTATCCGCAGGCGCCACAGCAATATAATAGACATTTCCCGCTTCCAGACCTTTTAGGCGCGCTTTCGTCGTGTACCGGGTCTGCACGTCCGGCCATTCACGTGAATTGATTTGAAAATCAGTGGAATCTTTTGAATAAAAAATATGATAGGCATTGGCAGCCGCTGCAGCATCCCACTCGAGTTCGATAAACGTATCCGCACTTTCCAGCACGTGCACCTTTGAAGGCGCCAGACCCAGCGCCTGATCAAGAATACTGACGGCTTCTTGATAATCCTGAACAAAATAATTCGCCATGGCACGCGTTGCTGCAAAATCAAGCTGCCAGGATATTTCAGGATGCTGAATTGCTTTGATTCTAACTTGCCGTAATTTTGACGGCACCAGCAATCCCAGGTCCGAAGAAACGCGTCGTTCTTCATCACCTTTGAACAGGCGGCTGTAACGCTGTGTCATTCTCTCAAATTTGTATCGATTTTCATGTGTGGTGACAATGTCCGTCTTGTCTGAGAAAACATTCCAGGACTGAATCAGCGTCCATGCCATAGGCAATTGTTCAAAAATATTTTTATGATTACTGTAGGCCAAAACCTTTTCCCATGTCTTTTGATAGACCAGAGTGTCCTGAGCATCAATAAATCGGGGCTGACTCTTTGATCCATTATTATATCCCGGCCAAACCGCACCAATGGAAAACAAAATATCTGCATTGTCCGGCATACGGTTCATATTGTTATATTCAAAATTTAGGTATTGGTCTCCCCAGAGCAAACCGGATTCTGTATCGTACTCCCGATTCATGGGCTGAACCCAGGGATACAGAAGGTCAAAATCTTCAAATACCGAGAGATTATAGCCCTCGTTCCAGCCCAAATAAACAAAATCCGGGAGCAATCGATCCGCAAGCCGGGAGATTTTCTTCGGCTCCAGCATTGTTTGCTCATTATGAAAAACAAACAACGGTGCAAACGAATTGTCGCCTCTGCCCCAATAAGCGGGATGTTGGAGAACAGAATCAGCCAGGAACTGAAAATTCTCTTCCCAGGTTCCAACCGAATTTTCATGCTGCACGGCTATGATCTCAAACCGAAAACCGGATTCCCGGTAGCGTTCATTCATTTCATGTGCGGTATGCAAAAGGGCCAGCAAACGCTGTGAGGATGGATTGGATGGGTTGTCGGTCTGGCCGTACCATTCTACCACAAACCCGTCAATACCCGACGCCCAGGCAAGCAGGATATCGTATTCATAGCGTGTGGATGTATAGGAATTCCCGTAAAACACATCCTGATGCTCATAATCCTGTTTTACAAGCGGTGAAGGTTGCAGTGAGTTTTCGTACCAGGCCAGAACTTTTCGCTGCCCGCCCTGCATATACTTTGCAGCAGGACTCCAGAATCCAAAATCCGCAAGCACATAATTTTGATATTTTTTCAATTCAACAGCCATAGAATCATCGGTTGTCATGCTGAAATACCCCGGAACCGAATTGAGGTCGACTGCGATCGTATAGGAACCGTGCGGTATATTCTTAAACGTATATTTGCCTTGCTGATCCGTCACTGTTTTTGCGATGCGTTCACCCTTTTCATTTAGGAGATATACAATCATATCCGAGATGCCGGGCTCTCCCTCATCCACAGTCCCATTCCGGTTTAAATCATACCAGACCAGATCGCCGATACTTCCATGGAAATAATGAAATCCGTAATCGAGATCAAGACGGACAGTTCCGGGCGGCGTTTGCAAAAATCCACCGGGAATCGTTCCACTGGTGAGTTCATACCCTTGAGGAATGGTTGTTGTGTCCAGAACAATCTGAACCAGCGTATCCTCGATATTGGTAAACAGGTAATACCCCTGTTCATCCGTGACGACCGTGTCAATCACACCCGTCCCGTTTTCCAGGAACAAGCGCACATTCTCAATACCGGGTTCATTCGCATCCTGAACGCCATCCCGGTCAAGATCACGCCAGACATAATCGCCAAGTTTTGAATACGCCTTTGCCACCGGAAAATCGGCTTCAAGATAACTCGCACCGGGATCAAGATCAACAAAAACAGTATCTGAAATCAGTGACTCGTAATCCTCGGGCAGGCTGGTTCGATCCAGTACAATCACATAGTCTCCCCAATGCAAATCCGAAAACATAAAAGCGCCCGAAGCATCGGTGACCCGGGTATCCAAAAGATTGCCCGCGTTATCATAAAGCCAAATTCGTACATTGTCAACACCGGATTCACCGCTATCCTGATCCCCTTGACGGTCATCATCAAACCAGACATAATCACCGATCTGACCGAGCTGATATAACGTAACCTGAACCTCATCCTGATCGTCCTCGCCGGACTCGTTATTATCGGGCTCGGAATCCGGATCGGGAAGATCAGAGGCAGAGACCTGTGCAATATTGGTAACGGTTGCGCCTCCTGTATTCACGACCGTGCGAATATTCAGTTCTTTGCTCTCTCCTGTCGTTAGAGAATCCACAGTCCAGATACCTGAAACCGGATCATAACCGGTCTGGATGGGGGCGACCGCTGTCAACGGTACGGGCAGCGGATCGCTCACCTCTACACCTGTAGCGAGGGTGGGTCCGTCATTGGTCACCGTAATTCTGAAATCCACGCTATCGCCAACCGCCGGATAATTGGCAGATACGGTTTTCTGCAGAGAAAGATCCGACTCTTTGACATAATAATAGGTCACGCAAAGCTGAACCGTGCCGTTGGTAATGATATTCATGTCTGCATTCCCGCCCCCGCCGTACACACTGAAAGAAGTTTGTTCGCAGGTTTTGGTCGGGTACGTTCCTGAACCCGCAAATTGAAAATCAACCAGATCCTGGCCGCTGTAAACTTTTTCAGTTTCGTTCGTATTGGCGGGACCGCCGCTGCCGACAAGACCATCGATCTGATATCCGGAGGGGCCTGCGTAATCCGTAATTCCATCATAAGCATCCAGATAGATCGTGTCAATTTCCACCTTTGTCTGCATCAGTGCGGTGACATTCAAAGGCAGACCGGAGCTCACATCACTGAAAATATCCAGCGCCACCTCTGACTCTCCGGCAGCGGTATTTTCAACTTTAAATGTGTGTTCCACATCCATTTTGAGATGCATACGCACGTTTTCGAGACGCCCCAGCGCGGGATCAAATCGTTGTACATCAATCACATTGCCGGTGTCGCCTTTACAGTCAATATCTTCTATCTCAAGGTCATAACAATATTTGACACTGTCCAGAGTTTGAGCGTTCAGACTCAAACCCGTCAAAAGCGCCATCAGCGCAAGTAATCCAACTGTTTTCATAATCAATAAACTCCCATAAATAATAAATACAAGAAAGTACAGAGCCGGTATAACAATAATGAGCTAAAAATATTCCTTGGTTGAAAATATGATACTGCAAACTCGAATAATGAGTGATATCGATGTGATGTGAGCGGGAAAGGCATTTGATCGGCGCAATGATCAGCAACCTGGCAAACTCTGGCGGTTGACGAGTGAATACAATGCTCAAATCGAGACGTGGTCGGTTTCGCTTTGAACATGACAAAGGGTTCCCCGGTAATCCATAGGGCCAGGCAGAGCAAAATTGAGATCAGGAGCCGGGCGGCTTGAACGATCTAAAAAATGAATCAACAAATTCAACCCGATCGTTTTTTTCGCCTTGAATCCGGCTTGCGACCGGGCAAAGAAATCTGTTTTCGGTCTGATAATTTTTGCCGTTTAAGAATATCATCAAAAACAGCATCTGTATCATGTTCAAATTTTAAAGCATGTTGATCCCGTAATTCTCGCTTTGTAAATGATGATACTTCCCCACTGATCCATAGGGACACAGGCATACGGAATTGAAATCACTCCGAGCAAGGCGGCTTGAGCAGAACAACATTAATTATCATCAATTCAAATTAAAAAAATTAGCCGCTATTTCACTCCAACCTTGTTTGCCCATTGTTCCCAGGCAATATTCATTTCCTTGACAATTTCCGGATGTTCCGCGGCTAAATCATCCATTTCTGATCGATCGCTTTCTATGTCATACAACTCCCATTCTTTGCCGGATTCAGCGACCAATTTCCACTTTCCGTGACGAACAGCCTTGTTTTCTTCATGTTCCCAGAACAAATAGGAATGGGGTTCCCTGACTTTGCCTCTTAAAACGGGCAGTAAAGACTTTCCTCGTAGTGGTTGTACAGTATTCCCATTATTATTGGACGGATATTCTACTCCTGCAATATCAATCAAGGTTGCCATGATATCAATAATATGACCGGGTTGATGGGTCATCTTACCGCCCTTTGGAATCATTTGGGGCCAACGCACAATCAGTGGTGTGGCAATACCGCCTTCATGAACCCAATGTTTATGCAGCCTGAATGGCGTATTGGAGGCGTTTGACCATGATCTCCCATAACTCTGATAGGATTCTTCACCGCCAGGCAACACACCGTTTTCCCAAAAATCATGTCCAAGCGGTCCATACTCGGAGCAAGCGCCATTATCAGAAAGAAAAAGTACAATTGTATTATCCAGACGACCTTGTTCCTGGAGCGTTTGGAGTATCTTTCCGACCCCCTGATCCATACGGTCAATTTGAGCCGCATATATGGCCATTTTTAAATCCATTAATTCGTGATCTGGAACATTTTCCCAATCTATTGCACCCTCATCTTTTGGAGACAAGCCCCATTCTTTGCGGATGATACCCAGTTCGACCATTTTTTGATAACGTTTTTTTCTCAAAGCATCCCATCCCTCCATATACTTGCCTTTATATTTCTCTATATCCTCGGGCAAAGCATGTAGAGGCCAATGCGGTGCTGTATATGCAACATATTGAAAAAAGGGTTTATCGCTATTCTCTTTCAACATCTCTATTGCATTTTCAGTAATAGCATCGGTCATGTAAAAGTTCTCAGTCGGGAGTGGAATTTCTTCGTTATCCCGTGCCATTGTTCGTATCGGTTGATGATTTTTAGTGCGGGTAACGTTGTAATAGTTTGCCGCACCACTGATCAGTCCCCAATACCGGTCAAAACCGCGATCAACCGGCCAGACAGGTCTAAATTCACCAACGTGCCATTTTCCTGACATAAGTGTGGTGTATCCGACAGGTTTCAATGCTTCAGCCAGAGTTACGCATTCATTATTTAAATATCCCTGATAAGCACCTGTATAGCTCTCATCCGGTTTTCGAACGACCATACCGCCCATTCCGACTTGATGAGGATATAATCCTGTCAACAGAGAGGCACGGGTCGGGCAACATCTCGCTGCATTATAAAATTGTGTGAATCTCAAGCCCTCCCGAGCCAGTCGGTCAATATGAGGTGTCTTTATCTCAGATCCGTAGCACCCCAGGTCAGAAAACCCCATATCATCAGCCATAATCAGCAGTATATTGGGTTTTGAAATTTTCTTTTGACAACTTGTCAACCAGGCACCTGCTGCAGCCATACCAAACAAGGATGTTGTTGACTGGATAAACCTTCTTCTTGAAATAGACATAAAACACCTCTCATTGTCGTTAAAAAAATCAGCAATCATTCATCTTGATGTTTCAGCCACACGATGGCAAAATTTTTAATCAAGGGAAACAATTAACATACTGTCATTTTTTGAAACTGTTCTTCAAGACAAAAACAAATCCTCCATTCTCTCCAACCGGAATTTCCGGTATATCGGTTGTTTTTATCCTTATGGGACTAACCTGCATCGTTTTAGAGTGTTCAGACTCGTCATGATACAACGTACTTTTATACTCACCGGGATTTATAAAGTCCAGAGACATTTTTATCGTCTTTTCACTGCCGCTATTAATTGCAGCAAAATACCAATCATCCTTGTGTCTTCTTGCAAGACAAACAAAGTCACCAGGATAACCATCAATATAATGAACATCATCCCAGTCGCTGGAGACCTTTTGAAGGAAATCGTTCCATTGTGACTGTTGATAAACATCCGGTTTGTCCGGGAAATGCTGCCATCCGGACTGAAAAATAACGGAAAGAGCCAGTTCATGGGCTTGTGTGGTTTTTCTGGATTCAGCTGAAAAGGTGACAGGCGTGAAATCCATAGGGCCAACCACATTCCGGGTAAAGGGCAGGATTGTATTTTGTTCAGGACTTTTATCTTTATAAGAAGGTTTAAACAAATATCTTTCCGCACCATTGACGGCTTCCATTGTCATTAAATTGGGATACGTTCTGGACCAGCCACGGGGCAGCGTACAGCCGTGGAAATTAACCATTAATTGAAATTCTGCTGCATCCTTTAAAATATCGAGATAATATTTGATAATCTCCTGCTTGTCACTCACAAAAAAATCAACCTTAATTCCCTTGACGCCGATTTTATTCAGCCATTGCATTTCTTCCCGACGAATGGATTGCTGCCAGAGTCGATGCATGGGACTGTGATGTGAACCACTTTGGGGACCTCCCGAGTTGTACCAGAGAATGATATCCACATTTCGGGTTTTTGCATAATTTACGAGGTCGATGATTTGATTTTCACCCAACTCGGGCCAACCGGCATCAATGAGCGAATATTCCCAATTCATATCCGCCGCCAGATCAATAAACTTTTTATAATAATTATAATTCACCGAGTTCGGTCTGGTGGACCACCAGCTCCAGGACACCCTGCCGGGACGTACCCAGCTGTAATCATCTTTCTGTGCAGGCGGATTTACATGTGTAATCAACGTAGATTCTACAATATCCTCGAGTGAATCGCCGACAATAAAGACGCGCCACGGTGAATACCAGCAAAGATCACATTCCGGAAACGCATTACCATAATTGTTCCCATCATCAGGTTCGGGAAATACAAAACGATATTCCCCTGTTTTATTACCGGTTTTAAAATGAAAAGCACATTGCGTTTCGTCAAGGCCTGCCTCGGTAACAAGCATCCAGTGTCTGTCACCCTCAATGGAATATAAAGCAGGAAAAGCCCAGCCCACACCTGTCGGAGAGGTTTGGCTTAAATTTTTGAGATGATAGAAACTCTCTTCATAGGAAGGTGTATTTTTACCCGGTTTTTGATAGGGCTGTAAAAATCCTGTACTGTTTTTATTCACGCAAAATGTGGTTAAATCCTGATTAAGGGTGAGTTGTTTCTGGCTGCCTAAAAAACCATATCTGAATGCCAATCCGTCATTATACACTCTAAACATGATATTATATTGTTGTTTTTTTTGATCCTGCATGGATAAAACCATTTCATTCGCTTTATAGCGAACAGATTTCTGCTTTCCATGAACCAGTCTATATTCATCCTGAATAGCGACTATCGACACATTGCTTATAATCAGATCTCGACCGATCATTCGATCTTCTAGTCCCATACTTAATTTTGACCAGTCCAGAATCGTGCTGTTTTGGCATGTAAGACAATAGTATAGATACTCATCAGCATCCTTCTTTACAATCAAGCGCAATCGATCATCCGGAGAACTCGCTTCCCATTCAGATGCGTTCAAACAAGAAACGCAAATAATCAAAAAAAACATCAAACCGCTATAAAGCGTATAACTTTTCATAAATATTATTCCTTTATTTTTACATCTACTGAATTTCAACAATCAGTGGATTTGACAACTGTTCACACACCTGTTTTAAATACGTTTCAAATTCAGTTTTTGTTTGAAAGCCATCTTGATCCTGTTCCCAGGCCGCAAGAAAGCCGTATTGCAGCTGGCCCTTTTCCGGTTTTAGCACAACAACATGGTTGTGCTCATCGGTATCAAACTTTAAAAATTGATTGTTCGGAAAAACAACCGCCATTCCAAGATGATCATGGGATAAACTTTGTTGACCAAAAGTGAACAAATACCCCCACTCGCCGGATGAATCTTGTTGTACCATACTCGCATTTTCATGTTTCACCAGACCGGTGCATAGATTTACGGGATTGCCCTGAATATCAACCTGATGCCATGTCATCCGACTGCCGGCAGAAATAGAAAGATTTGATTTCACATCAAATTCATCCTGATCAATCTGCCATCCATAATAGCAGGTCTGAATTCTCGAATAAATCGGGCCATCTTCCTGAATGATGCAAATCACACTATCAGTTTCAGACAATCGTTCTGCCCGGTTATGATGCCACATACCCAGAGAACCGATACCCAGGGATTCACCCACCTTGAGAATATCCATGCCCCAGTCAGACATTTCATGATAGGAGTCAAATCCATCCTGCCCCACCTGATCAAGCACCATATTCGTTGTTTTCTTGCCAAAAATGTCAATGGCATTCCGCCAATCCAGATAGAACCGGTATCCGACAAGATCTGACTCCCAGCCGGGGCCTTCATAACGAATGTAAAAAGAATGATCGGTGTGCTGCGCCGGAACTCGAAGGGAATCGATAGAATGGAATGATCCGCCTATATATTTGTTGTCTTTAAAATAACCGCCTTTTTTTACAGAGAGTTCAGCATAAGAACGTGTCAGATAATCAGGTTCTTTTTTTGTGTCACTTGAAAAACGAATCGTATATGTTTTTTGTGCTTTTGGTGACAATTGGACCATAAATTGAATTTGATCTTTTTTGCCATTTCCTTTTGAATCTACAGCCTGAGACGGCACTTTATTAAAAGTACCACCCTGTTCAGCCAATACCACAAATGAAAAAGGATTGAATTGTGAATTAATTTCCTGAATATCGGAAACAGAGATTACTACAGGCTCTTCAAAACGATTCAGTTCCGCAGGATTGCTCACCATCACTTTAAAAGCAAATGGGTACATACGAGTTAGAATGCTGTCCTGTTTTGCACATCCTGCACAAAAACACATTATCCCCAGGCTCATCAACATCCCTATATTTTTTGACCATTTCATAAAATGGAACCTTTCTTGAAATATGAAACGTAAAATAAAAGCATCACAATTTTCACTAGATATGCCCTGTTGTTTAATATTTTATCAGGAACAGAATTCAATCTCCATATATTTATATACGAGTGCCTTTTTAATCCAATCCTTCATAGCCATGCTTTTGCAGGTATTCTTTTAAATAGTCGGCATAATATGGATAGGTATCAAAATTTGCCTGGGATTCAACAAACCGTGGATCCGATGTGGACTTTAAATAGGATTCAAGTTTTTGTTTGAGTTTTTTGAGGACCGGAGCGAATTCTGGTTTCGCAGCAAGATTATTCACCTGATCTTTATCGGTATCACAATCATACAATTCCACAGGCGGACGTTTGGCAAAGCAGAGTTGATAGTATCGAGACAATTCAGGATCGTTCTTGTGATCAATAAGAAATGATTTCGTCGGGCTGTTGTCACAATCCGAGTGACTATTCATCGGATGCGTC
Source organism: candidate division KSB1 bacterium (assembly GCA_034521575.1). Classification (NCBI taxonomy): domain Bacteria; kingdom Pseudomonadati; species Candidatus Zhuqueibacterota bacterium. The sequence goes on along the minus strand of JAXHMJ010000003.1, from coordinate 469,898 downwards.
GCGCCTGTGGGAACACCGGCCGGCCATCGTTCGGGCTCCAGGTTAAGGATTAGCAACCATTTGTCCGTGCGAAGTGCTCGCGCCGGGTAACCTTCCATGGAAGGCATTTTCTGGGCTGGCGTGTGACGTTCCCGACCAAAGACGATAAAGTCACGTTCTTTATCGCTGCTTTCAGATTCAAGTATTGGAAGCAGAGATTTACCGGTCATTTGTTCCGGGACCTCAACTCCTGCAGCTTCAAGAAACGTGGGGGCAAAATCGGTAAACGATGCAAAATCAGCAACTTTGCGACCGGATTTAATTCGATCACCCCATCGAAATGCCAGGGGTACGCGTGTGCCATAATCATAAAGATTGGCTTTGCAGCGTGGAAAGGGCATACCATGATCACCCGTCATAACAACAATAGTATTATCCAATGCACCCGATTTTTCTAAAAGTCTAATGGCTTTACCGACATCTTTATCCCATCTCTGGACTTCATAATAATAATCTGCAATATCACTGCGAATTTTTTCATGGTCGGGATAAAATTCTGGTACATGCACATGATTGATATGGATGCCGCTTTTTTGACCACTACCTTTCTCATAAGGGCGATGCGGATCGCTGGTGCCGAACCAAAAACAGAAGGGCTTGTTTTTATCGCGATGGGTCATAAAATCTTCAAATGAACTCTCAGGGCCACAGGGATATTCTGTATAACCTCCTTTGCTGAAATCACCGGGTCCCCAGCCTTTTCGCCAGCGCCCGATTTCATATCCATGGTCACGTAATAGAAACATAAAGTTTGGTAAATTAACATCAAGGGTGCTGCGTAGGCTTGCTCCTTCTTTGAGGCGATAGAATTGTTGCCCCGTGAGTATCGCGTTTCGCGAAGGTGTACATGAAGGACTTGAAACAAAAGCATTTTCAAACAGCACGCCTTCTTCTGCTATACGGTCAAAGACAGGTGTTTTGACAACATTGTCACCACAGGCACCCGCGTGAGGCCAACCCCAATCATCAGCGAGGCAAAACAATATATTCGGCCTGGATAATTTTCTATCTATAGTCGATGATTGACAAAAGGTTCCCATAAATGAAGCAGCGCCCGCAACCGTTGCGAATTTCATGAATTGACGGCGGTTAAGGTTGATTGTATTAGATTTCATCATTTTCTTTTCCTTTATTATTTATTTTCATGAAAATTGGCTTTAGTTGTATGATTGACTTTGACTTTGGGGAAATATGTTTTTGAATAGTCAACTTTTCTTTTCTTGCCCTCGATAAAAAAAGATTGTTTTAAGCGGATATCTTCCGATGAGCTCCCAATCATGAATTCAAATTCACCCGGCTCAATCACATAAGCATGATTGATATCATAAAAGGCAAGCATTTCAACAGGGATTGAAATGGACAAAGTGACTTCTTCCCCTGGTTCCAGAGTTACGCGCTTGAACGCTTTTAATTCTTTGACAGGTCTGGCAATACTTGCAATTTTGTCCTTCAAATAAACCTGCATCACTTCATCTCCCCTATATTTTCCGGTATTTTTCAGTTTGAACTGACATGTTAAAGGTTTTGAAGCGTCTATATTTTTTGACATTATCAAATTGCTGTAATTAAAGGTTGTGTAACTCAAACCATGCCCGAATACATAGAGTGGTGATTTTTGGGTTTCAACATAGTCATGTTTTGGTTTACGAAAGCGCAGATGATTGTAATGCACCGGTAATTGTCCTGCTGTCCGAGGAAAGGTTACAGTCAGCTTTCCACCCGGATTGTAATCGCCAAAAAGTACATCTGCAACCGCATTGCCGCCCTCCTCGCCCGGGCCCCATGCTTCGATGATGGCATCGGCATGCTCTGCAATCCATTCAATAGCCAGGGGACGTCCGTTGAGCAATACCACCACAAGGGGAGTCCCGGTTTTATGGATGTACTCGACGAATTTCTGCTGAATACCCGGCAGTCCCAATCGAGCACGATCCACTTCCTCCCCGACACTGGCTTTCATATCAGCCACTTCCTGAACGGTTTCATCAGTGACAGCAGTCTCGCCCACCACAATTATCGCTACATCTGACTGCTGCGCCGCTTGAAAAGCCGCCTCAAAATCTGCCCGTGACGAATCCAAACTGTTGCAGCCTTTTTCAAAATAAATCTCAGCGTTATTTTTTATCTTCTTACGAATCCCGGCCAACACGGTCGGCATCGGCGTTTCAGGATTGTTGTATTTCATGGCAAACAACGCATTTCTGCTGTCGGCATTGGGTCCCAGCACGGCAATTGATTGCAGATTTTCAATATTCAATGGTAGGGTGGCGTTCCTGTTTTTTAACAGAACCATACTTTCCCTGGCTGCCCGAAGCGCCAATTGCCGATGCTGCGTTTGGCTTTCCGCCACTTGTTTCTTTGCTTTTACAGGATCTATATTCAAAGACCTGTCAAAAAGTCCCAATTTGAATTTCATCCGCAACAGATTTCCGGCAGCACGATTGACATCCACGTCACTCACCTTGCCCGAATTAACATCTCGAATAAAGGATTGACCAAAAGCCGGTTCCCCTTCCCAACTGCCCACCATATCCACATCAATACCTGCTTCCAGAGCAAGTTTACCTGCTTCTTGAACCGAAGACGCTAAATTAAACACACTGAAAATACGTTCCACATCTGAATAATCCGAGATCATAACACCATTGAATCCAAACTCCCCGCGTAAAATATCCGTCAAAAGGGCTGAATTACAATGACAGGGGATGCCATTGATCTCATTATGTGCAGCCATAAAGGAGCCGGCGTCGGCAAATGCAGCAGCACGAAAAGGGGGTAAAAATACTTCCCTTAATGCTTTGTCAGACATGTCAACTCCGCCATGATTGATTCCCCCTTTAGGAACACTATTCGCAGCATAATGCTTGGGTGTTGCCATAATTGTGTGGTGATGATCAAAAGAGGGCGCCTGGTATCCACGGATTTGATGATATGCCATCACAGAAGCCAGCACAGGATCTTCACCCAAAGTCTCTCCAATCCGCCCCCATCTCGGATCCCGTGCGATACCCAGAATCGGCGCATAATTCCAGTATACACCAACGGCGCTGCATTCATAAGCTGTTGCTTTTGCCGTCTCAAACAACAGTTCAGGTCGCCAGGTGCAAGCCATGGCAATTCCACCGGGAAAGACAGAGGCGCCATACATATCCGCATATCCATAGCAGGCATTTTGTCCAAAAAGAACCGGGATACCCAGACGCGAATCAAAGGCAATTTTTTGAATTTTTGATATCACACTGGCTTGATCCTGAGGTGTTAACTGACATGGCACTCTCAGGAAAGATCCGATACCTTGGCGATCGACCAACTCTATGGCCTTTTCCTTTGAGAACATGCAGGACTCGTTCATTAAATCAAGCTGCCACAATTGCTGCATTTGTCCGACTTTTTCAGCAAGGGTCATCCGGGAAAGCAGATCATTCACCCGTTTCTCGATTGTGGCGCTTGGATCCTCATATTCATCTATTACACCATTCTGATTCCGGTCAATAGCCTTAGAGTTCGTATTCGCAGAGCTGTCTGCAGATATCATTGCAAACAGACAGCATACGAGTATAATAAAATCAAAGTATTTCAAAACCGTCATAACCACTCCAACTCAATTAAAAATCGTGCAATCATTAATTCTTTTTCATGATTTTAGGACGATAGAGTTTATATTTTTCCATGTTTGTCATCTCTATGCCTGCCAGAATAACAGCACCTAATCCATGAGGTTCATTCATTTTTGCCGGGCGATTGTAATAGTAGGTAATAGACGGGCGAATACCCGTACCTACACAAATTGAATTGACATCATACTCTTCCGTCATGTTTGACAATATACTTTTCCATCCCTGTTCAGCGACATCGGCATAGTCTTTATGAACCCAGCCCTGATTTACGGCTTTGGCGATGCCATAGGTGAACATTGCCGTACATGACAGTTCCAAATAAGAATCCGATTTATCAAGCAATTGGTGCCAGGCGCCTGTTTGACTTTGACATCTTGTAATTCCCTTGATAAAATGCTGTAAATTCATAATCAACTGATTGCGATCCGGGTGATCTTCCGGCAGGATTGACAATAAATCAATATAAGCAAGCAAAAACCATCCATTGGCCCGCCCCCAGCTTGCAGTTCCATTTTCATCAGTATCCGAATAATAACAATGATAGCAGATATTCACATCGGGACGTATAAGGTATTCATAATAGGCAAGAGCCTGCTGGACCGCATCCTCCAGCATTTCTGTATCATTCATAGAGATAGCATATCGTACCATAAAGGGGACACTCATATATAGATCATCAGCCCAAATAGTATACTGTCTCGGCCAGATACGTGCCAGGGTACCATCCTCCAGTCGAAATTCCTCATTTTTGATATAGTCCGCAAAACGGTGGATGGTTTTATGAACGTGAGGATCATGGTTTTGGCGATACATTTCAATCAAAGCGGCGCCCATAGCGCCGCAATCATCCAGACGATCCAGGCGGAAGAATTGTTGAAAGGCTACGCCGTTTGTGTTTCCATTTAGAGCTGCAAATGCTTCAGAGGGTCTACCGTCAACTTTGCCGGTTAAAGCGGCATAATACTGTTTTTGAAAATATTGCAGATTTTTCTCATTCAGAATAAAATCATATGTATTTTTTACATAACCGCTATATTTTTTCTCACCTGTACTTTTCTCCAATGCCAGCATGGCGATATGAATCACACCATTCCAGTATTTCCAGTTATTATATTTACTGACAAGACGAATATCTGGTGATAAAGGCAAACCGTTTATGTTCTCGAATTTTTCGCCGTTCGTAATATCTTTGAATTCAAATGTTGCTGTATCAATAATTTTATCAGCAACCCCTTTGGCAATATCTATAGGGGCTGAATGTTCGGGTATATCACCGGCAGCAAGCGATGATAAAAATATAAAGTAAAAAATTAAATTTAAACGCATGTTTATCTCCAATTAAAAGCCATTAATTGCGATTAATGCTGTAATAAAAGTTTCAAAATTTTTGTCCGTTCACCAACCCTTAAACGACAAAAATACAATCCACTTTTATTATCCCCGGCATACCAACTTGTTTGGTATTGCCCCGCCTCCTGAAAACCATTGAACAGCATCGCAACTTGCCGGCCCACAATATTGAAAATTTGAACTGATACATGTTCCGCGCTTTTTAATGTGTACTTTATGCAGGTTGTCGGATTGAAAGGATTCGGATAGCTGCTCAGTTCATAGTCAAAAGAATTTCTATTTACATCCTGTTCTTGAACTCCAGATGCATTGGACTCAAATTCGGAAAGATCCAGTGTCGTATCGGTTCCGATAGACTGCGAAAGACTGTCTAACCACGCGCGTCGCAAATCTTCCGTCTCTGGAATTTCAACCGGCTGGTTGACAACATCATAGACCGGATACCCCCCCACTTCCTGCTCACTGTCTATAATAGCTCCGGTTGAATCAATGACAGTCTGAACAATGCGTTGATCGACAGGATCCCGGTCTGCAGCCCTTGCACCGGCTGTTCGCAAAACACAAGAAATTGATTCAGACGCCGGTTTTGCCTCCGGTCCTTCAAACCACAACGGGGCATTATTTAATTGATAAATATGAATATTTGCAAGGTTCAGTTCCATATGATTGCCGGAACGATCTTGAAGAAAATTGTCACTAAAATAAACATTCGCGCATACTCTGTCCTCCACTCCGTGTACAAATACTTTTCTCGAACTACTGGGACCGGTCATCCAGGCATTGCCCATGATGACAGCATGGGATTTGCCAACATACGGGGATTTGCCGCGATCGGCCATGCCAATACACTGGGAGCCAGAATTATAAATCAGGTTATTGACAAACACAGTCCGTGTATTGCCTTTCACAAAAGGATTTCTGCGATTATTGTGCGCGTAGAGACAGCCAATAATAGACACATTGGTAATCCCCTCCAGCAAAAGCGTACCTTTGCCATGCTCACCCCCGCTATGCGTGGAATGAGACAAGCTTTCAGCAATTAAACACCCATACAGCGTCACATCATGACTTGATTCGCCGGGTGCTGAATCCGGCGGGCCGGAGATAGATAAATTTTCATCAGTGGACCAGGTCACGGAGCAATGATCAAAAACAACATTATAGGCATTAACGCCATAAGCGGACATACCATCAACTTCCCAGCCGCTGCCTTTGGCTTCACCGGCCTCACCGGGTCTGGAAGCCAAATGCTGAATAACGACATCATGAGTCACCACCGAAAGTCCGCCGCGAATAATAGTCACTCCCGGTGAAGGAGCTGTTTGCCCGGCAATTGTGATATAGGGATTTTTAATTTTAATTGAAGATTTTTCCAGATCTATAACGCCTCCCACCTCAAATACAACCAGCCGTTCTCCGGACGCTTCACAGGCCGCTCTCAATGACCCGGGGCCGTCACTGTTTAAACAAGTTACTTTAATGACTTTTCCATTCAAACCTCCCTGGGTGTTGGTTCCATAGCCTCCGGATAAATAATATGGTTGTCCCAAAAGCATCGAACTGAATAAAATCAACATGAGTAATACTATGGCGACAATTTTTGACATTGCTTTATAGAGTATAAATTTGGACATGATCACACCTTTATTTACTTTTACTAAAAACCCTGGCCATTAATGGTGTTCGGCCAGGGTTTTTATTGTGTATTCGATTATTTATTGTTACATTTTTTCAAGGCCAGTATGTTTAGAGCGATGATATGATATGTTTTGGCGACAAATCAGTATTGCTCCTAACGTGCTGGTTTTTTATTTGACCAACATCATTTTCATGATTTTGGACCGCGCTCCGTCAATTTGCAGCTCATAAAAATAAACACCACTGACGTTATTTCCCGCATTCCAGATCACACTGTGGGCTCCGGCTTGTATCGTTTTGTTCAACAAGGTTTCTACCTGTTGGCCAAGTGTGTTATAAACAGTCACCTTTACACTCGCGGGATTTTTCAAAGAGAATGCTATGGTTGTTGTCGGATTGAACGGGTTGGGATAATTCTGTAAAAGGTTGAAATTAGAAACCTTTGCAGCTGCTGTTTCCACGCCCGTTGCACCTGATTTTTTTGCTGCTAAATCTGCAACAATGGCCTCACGATTGGCTTCATATTCCGCTTTTTTCTCGGGGAACCAGTTCAAATCACCGAGCGGCAAGCCATCGGAAGCGGCCGTCATCAAGTCCGGATTACTGTAGCTCAGATCAAACGGTAACGGCCATTGATTCATATAAGGACCGTTTTCATCCCACATGACAAGATAATCCGAGAGCCAGTTCGCAGCAGGGATAACCGGCGGAATGGCAAAATAACCTTCGAGGAATCCAATCAAAGAATCTGAATTCGAGTCAAACAAAGAAAACTGCGGGTCTTTACCTTCAATAATTTCTCCGATCGTCCAGTTATCATCCAGCGCAACATAGTCATACGCGGAAGGAGGTAAAATCCCTGCCAGCTGTACTGTATCCTGGTTATTGTACCAGTTCTCCAGGGCTGTTTCACGATAGAATGCATTATCACCGAAATACAGTGAAACACTGTCCATATTAACGGCTTCATTATTATCGGCCAGATACATGACCAGCAGATCGAGTGGTTCTTCGGTCAATTTTGCATCACCATATCCAACCCAACTCCAATTATAGTACAAATTATTGGCGGCAATGAGTTCCTTCTGTCTCAAACCCAGCTCATGCATCATGGTATTGACACAGGTATTATGTGCGTAATAGGTCTCTGTCTCAAACTGCGGATCCCGCACGCGTATGGGGGCACCCATATTAACAAAGGTATTGTTCTCACAAATAAAACTCGCAGTCGAAGGTTTGACTACAAAACCAACACCACGCTCCGCTGTATTGGAGCCATCCCAATGGTTCATAAAAACACAGTTGCGAACGATGTGTTCGCCATTTTCTGCCAACCATCGGTTCTGGAAACGGTTCTGTGAAACAATCAGATTATCCAATATAACACGCTTTCCGCTGGTATTGTCCATAAAACGTCCGGTTGTAACGCCCGCATCGGACAATCCGGCGTAAATGGAATTTTTCAGAATGAATTCGCCGTCTGTATAGAGTCTGAAAAATTGTTTAGCCTGACCATTATCATTTGCTTTCATTAGCAAAACAGGTGGATGACCATTTTCTGTATCATGAACAATAGGACCGTTGTAGGGACCGACAATTTCACACTTGAAGCCTTCTACATCCAGTCGCCCGTCAAATAAATAAAATTTATTTCTCTCTACCTTGTACACACGATCCGGATTTAAACGTTCGCCGGTCTCTGTGGTATCTCCAAGAATTTGACCGTTCACAAACTGGTTGGGGTCAAGCACAAGTGTATCCTGATCAGCGCCTTGAGCCATTAGCAAGCTAGCAACCAGAGAACATGCCATGACAACCATACAAAAGAATTTCCGCATTTAACTTTCCTCCATTCGTTGGATTTAATGTATGAAATGAATTACAAATACAATTACTTTTTTCCACTCACCTCCTTTCACATTGCAAAAACAAAAGATTAAAATCTGTATCGAAAACCAAGATCAAAGGTTCGGCCATAATATTCTCGGGCCTTGAGCTTTCCAAGAATACTGAGTGATTGCTGATCGATGCTATTAGATAAATTGTTTGCGTTAAAATATAGCTGAAATCCAGGCCACGGTAATTTTTGCTGAACTGTCAAATCCCAGCGATAATAGTCATCTGTGTAGGGATCCAATTCCGGGCGAATGCCGATTGCCACGTTTCCCATTCGGCTGGAACTGCCTCGTATATTACCGGCGGTTTCTCCGGATCCGCCTTTACCCAGCATTTGTCCCTGAAAGAGAAAGGAAAGTCGAGCAGATAATCCGCCCAAATCATACCCCACTGTCAGATTCAGCACATCATTGGGTTGATGTGGCATGCGGCCGGTTCTGGACGAGTCTACAAACACGCCGCGGGCAAAAATATTGTCTGGATCTTTGTAAAACACATCATAAGGATAGATAGTCTCACTGAAAAGTCTTGTGTAATTCACATTCAGCACCATCCCTTTAAATATCGATGGGAGATACCAGAAATTGGTTTGCCAATCCAGCTCAAAACCGCGTACAATGGTTGGTTTCTCGTTTACATTGATCCAGGTATCAATCACGGTCATGATTCCGCCCAATTCGTATTGATTATCGATATCATCGTTATCTGATGAATGAAAACGCAATGGAGTGATAATATTATCTATTTCTTTATAAAATCCACCTGCCGTAAAAAGTCCAATGGCATTATTATAAACGGAAACATACAAATCCAGATTATTGGAGATAGAAGGTTTTATATTAATATTTCCAATTTGCAGAGACGGTTGCGCGGAAACGCCGGCATAATAACTATAGGGAGAATAAGCTCTGTAATCAGGGCGAATCAGGGAGCGTGTACTTGCCAGGCGAATATCAAACCATTCTGCAGGTTTGACTCTTAAATGTATTTGAGGAAACCATTGATCACTTTTGCGGGTAGAAGTGACCGGCTCGGAAAAATAATTCCAGACACGCCAACCGGTCTGAATTCCTTTATACGCCAGATAGTCAGTTTCAAAAGATTCATATCGAACACCCGGTTGAAACGTAATTCGCCTGCCAAGATTTAATGCCGTGCTTATATAAAATGCCGTCAAGGTCTCGGTCATGTCATATCTGCGTGCAGTTGATGCCAGCCCATCAATCACATAAACATCCTCATCTTTCGCGAGCTGATCCAAATGATTCAACTTTCCGAAAGAGCCGGTCCAGAAAAGAGAATTCACAGATTCATTACCACTGAGAAAATTACCTTCATCATAACCGGGATTTTCAAATAAACCGGCACGCAGGTTTTGTTCATAATCTTTTGCTTCAACACCCAATTCAGGCCATAGTTCAGGCAGCATTCGTGTAAACTCTTTTCCATTCGACCCTGTCTCAAAGGCCACAACATCATGCGTCTCATCATTATCGCGCTCGGTGTTCCCGTACTTGAAACCGAGCCGAAGCTTTCCCGTCACATTTTTGCTGAATTGATACGGAATGGCCAAATTACCTTGCGCCATGCGTTCCGATTCGACAACATCACGTTTCATATTAAACAGTTCACTAACCGCCAACACATTATTATTGACCGTGACGGAATTTAAATACCTGTTCGGCGTGGCTTTGAACGCATCTTCAATGGATAATGCACTAAATATACTGGGTTCATCGGGTGAACCTATATTAAGCTGCAGATCACCGGGTCGATTCTGTCTAGAGATTGATTGATGCAGAGAAAAATCCAGCTTTATTTGACCGATACGATAATTACCTTGAAGCGCCTGACTCATGACAGTATTTTTAATATTACGTTCAATCATATAACCTGTAAGCCGCTCCATATCGACAGGCAAAGAATTCGACATATCCATTTGATGTTCAGAAAGCTGACTCGCAAATCCATGATACAAGAGTTCTCCGGCCGGTAAACGATAGTCAAGAATCAAACCGGCCCCATGCCGTTTTCTTTTCGTGGCCACATCTCTGAGTTTGACACTGCTTAAATCGATGTTTGACAACCCTTTTTCATCCTTATCAGATTCTTCATTAACGCCGTAACCCGCTCTTAACATATCGGAACTTCTGTCTATACGTTCTACATTGGCAGTCAAAACAACACCAAGCTTGTCATCGAAAAATCGATTGCTCAAGGAAGCGTTAGTCTTGTAATTATCATAATTATTCTGAATAGACCCATAGCCCCCCTGCATCGTGATATTCCCATGCCAGCCGGGCTCTGCTCCTGTGAGTCTCAGATTCACCGTTCCGCCAACAGCATCAGCGTCCATATTTGCCGTCAATGCTTTTGTGACCTCAATTCCTGACAGCATATTGGAAGAAATCATATTTAAATCTACACTGCGATCATCCCGATCTGTAGAGCGCAATCGAACACCATTAACCATCATCACGTTATATCTTGGAGACATTCCGCGGATTGACACTTTTTGACCCTCACCACCGCTTCGAACGATCGATATACCGGGCAACCGCCCAATGGATTCAGCGGCATTGGCATCCGGAATCTCTTGAATACGGTCTGCCGCGACAACATTTTTTATAGTCCTGGAGGCTAACTGCTGGTTGATGGCTGCTAATTGTCCTTCGGCCTGGGCTGTAATGGTAATTTCTTCGCCCTTTACAGTGGCCCTTTCCATTTCAGCATCATATTGAACTGTCTTATCATGATTCACAAAAATGGTGTTTTTGCCATCATTGTACCCAATGTATTTTACAACGAGTGTGTAATTTCCCTCTGGCACGTTTGAAATTAAATATTCACCTTTTAAATCCGTGGCTGCCCCTATACTGGTACCCTCAAGAATGACATTTGCGCCAGGTAACGGTGAATCTGTGGCTTTTTCAATAACTTTGCCTCTTATTGTGCCGGTTTTTTTCTTCTCCCTGGCGGCACTGCTTTTACTTCCGCCGGGACTTCCCGCTTCAATAACAAGTTGCCCACCATCTGAAATGAATAATCTGGTATTCGTCATGGACAAGGCAGCAAACAGTGCCTCAACAGCATAGACCTCTTCCATGTGAAGCGTGATGGGTTGATCGAGCGGAATCTCGGCTCGATTGTAATTTAAATTCAAACCAGCCATTGTTGAAAAATCTGACAACACTTCTTCAAGTGGGGTTTTGTTTGCATGAAAAGTAATTTTATTTAAAAAATTATGTGGTATGTTTTTACCATAGAGATCATTTAACATCGCATAAGACACTTTTTCTTTCTTTTCTGCAAAAACCTGCATGGCCAGAATGACTATGAATAGAAAAAGCATATTCCGTTTTAACATCATGTTCACACTCTCCGATGTTGAGCTTGTTATTTCTCAATAAAGCGAATTTGATTTCCTTCTCGTTCAATACAACTGCCCGTAAGTCTACCCATTATTTGCAATACATCTTCCACATTGGTATTCAAAATATGCACTGTCACCTTTTGTTGCAAAATGCTGGAATCAGAAATAACAAAATTATACTCATACCAGCGCTGCAACTGTTCAAAAACCTGACCTATAGAAGCTGATTCAAATCGAATTTCGTTCTGCATCCAACCCAGATGATGGCTTATATCCGTACTCATGGGCTCTATCGGTGGATTTTGATCCTCAAGAATACTGATTTGGTTCTTTTCAATATAGACCATCTTGGCATCCGTAGAATCGGCTCGTTGCAGAGAAACCAGACCCTCTTTAACAGCGACCTCTACCTTGTGACTTGGTTCCCAGGCCCGAATATTAAATTTTGTTCCTAAAACCTGAACGCGCGCTTTATTAGCATGCACAATAAACGGTTTGCGAGGATTTCTTGTCACCTCAAAAAAAGCTTCACCTTTCAGATAAACCACGCGTTTGTTCGAGAATGTGGACGGATAACGAAGATAACTGCCAGAGTCTAATATAATTCTCGTTCCGTCACTCAACTGCAATGTATGCCGCTGCCCATGTGGCACTCTTATTTCCGAATACTGAACGGTCTGTTCTGTTGTTTCTACATTATTATAAACAAAAATTGACAGCGGCAGTAAAAGCAGCACGATAATAGCAAATGCATATGCAAAAGAATAACGTGAAATGCGCCGACGCTTTGCATATTGAGAAACCGCACGCCTGGTAGGATTCTTTTCATAACGCAGTCGTTTTTGAAAATCCTGCCACATCTCCTCAGCAGGTTTTGGTTCGACCAGATTAACATCATAATCCCATATCGATTTCATCTGGGATAATTCTTTAAAAAATTCAGTATCGGACTCAACTTTACGGGCAAATTTGCTGAATCGTTTACTTTTTTTACCACTTAAATAACGAGCAATGAATTGAAGCCGTTTCTTTTCCCTCACCTTTTATTCCTTAAAGTAAGTGAATTGACTATTTGTGATCTAGATCTACATATATACAATGCCTAAGACTGGTTTTACCCCTACAGGTTTTTTACTGTTTGTGAAAAATTGTTAATATTTTATAAAAAAGTGCTAAAATAGCAATGTGAGGAAAGAGGAGAGCCGTTTTCTCAAGAACACAAAAGCCCGGCCGATTTGCGTTTCGACTGTTTTTACCGAGATGCCGAGCGTTTTAGCAATCTCTTTATGAGAAAGGTGATCAAAGCGGCTCATAGAAAATATAATCCTGCATTTTTCCGGCAACTCTAAAACAGCCGTTTTATATGCATCATCAATCTCTTTGCTGATAAAATCCGATTCCGGTGAATCCGATATGCTTTCCCCTTTAGTCGGCTGATATTTTTGCCTCACTTGTTTTTTTCTTAAAATCATCAAACAAGCATTCTTTGTCAGTTTATATAGGTAGGCTTTTTCATGCTCAACACTTTTCAAAGTAGGTTTTTTATCCCAGACTTTAAGGAAAACTTCCTGAACAACATCCTGAGCGGTGTCTAAATCGCGAACATAGTAAAAAGAAAATTTTACAAGATCTTGAATATGCTGTTTATAGAGTCGCTCAAAATTCTTCATAGCCTTGAATAATATCCTTTACCAGACTCATGTCAGATGAACCATATATTTCAATTTATAATATCGTTTTTCTGACTATAAATAGCAATATTATTATTTTCAAAATTTATTTAATATACTATGAATATACCTATTATTGAAATGGGATTAATAGCCTATTAAGAGGATTCTGATTGACAAAGCACTTAACCGGCGCAATGATCAGCAGCCTGGCAAACTCTGACGGTTGACGAGTGAATACAATGCTCAAATCGGTATTTTTCATCTTATCCTATAACAGCATCAGCATATGTTCCTTTGTAAACAGTTGCAAATCCGCGCTGCTCTGCAAAAAAGATTCAACATCAGAGACGATGGTTTTTTAGTTGCGTTGTTGAATTGTTTGACGCAGTATGTTTTGCCAATTCTGCCTAAAAATTTTCGGACCTGTGTAATGGGTTTGCTGTAACGCGGAATTCAAATACTGAAAATTTGGATTCAAACCCCGCCAGCGTGATAACAGAAACATGACATCATAAACATCACGGCCTTGGGTCTAAGTACGTCAAGTCAGAATGACAATGGCTGCAAAAGCCTCAATCGGGTTTGACCGACAGGAGCATTGATTTTTTTTCAGGTCTGTTTACAACAAGAACAAAAGACGTGTTCAATATCCCCCAGATGAATCCGAAACAACGGAATTCCTGCCGCGGCGGCCGCCGCGGCAGTTGATTGGATTTATTCTTCTTCTGTTTCACCTTTTTTCAATTTCAAAAACGGTCTCAGCAGATCGATAGGCACCGGGAAAATGGTGGTGGAATTGTTTTCCGCGGCGATTTCATTCAGGGTCTGCAAATAACGCAGCTGCAGAGCCTGGGGATTGACCGCCATGTTTTGCGCGGCTTTGGCCAAAGTTTTGGATGCCTGCAGTTCACCTTCGGCATGGATGACCTTGGCGCGGCGATTACGCTCAGCTTCCGCCTGACGCGCCATAGCGCGCTGCATTTCAGTGGGCAAATCCACGTGCTTGACCTCGACCAGCGACACCTTGATACCCCAGGGATCTGTCTGGGAATCAATAATCTGCTGCAGCTCCTGATTAATACGGTCGCGTTCCGCCAGCAGATCGTCCAGATCGGACTGGCCCAGAATGCTGCGCAAGGTGGTTTGCGACAGCTGCGAGGTGGCAAACAGGTATTCTTCCACTTCGACGATCGCTTTGGCCGGGTCCAGAACGCGGAAATACAACACGGCATTGACCTTGACGGATACGTTATCCCGGGTGATGATATCCTGGGGCGGCACATCCATGGCAATGGTTCGCAGAGACACTTTAACCATACGATCGATGATCGGGATGAGCAAAATGATACCGGGTCCCTTTGTTTCGATCAGTCGGCCCAGTCGAAATACAACACCACGCTCATATTCGCGCAGCACCCGGATGGCACTGGCGAGTATAATGACAGCAAGAACGACAACAACAGTTAATACAGGTGACATGACTTCCTCCTCACGATTTATAATCGGAATCTTGTTTGACAACTTTTAATTGCAGTCCATCCACTCGCAGCACGCGAACCGATTCGCCCTTTTTTATCGGCTCATCGCTCACCGCGCTCCAGTATTCGCCGTGCAACCGGACATCGCCGCGCGGATCAATATCCGTCACCGCGGTTCCAGTGGTATTCACTAGGCCCTCGCTCCCGGTCTTGGGCCGGGTAAGACGGACTTTCATCGCCATGCCGAGAGCAAAAATAAAAAACGCACCCGTGCATATGGCCACGGTCAGTGCGATGCGCCAGTCCACCTGAAACGGAAAACCCGGCGCTTCTTCGAACAGCATAATGCCGCCTAAAAACATAGAGACAATGCCGCCGATGGTTAATATACCGAAACTCGTCACTTTGACCTCCAGAACAAATAGAACAATTGAAAACAGAATCAAAAGAATTCCGGCGGCCTGCACCGGCAGGGTCTGCAATGCCATAAACGCCAGAATCAGGAAAATTCCGCCGATCACGCCGGGCAGAATAGCGCCCGGATTCGACAGCTCGAAAATAATGCCGTAAATGCCCAGTGTGAGCAGAATATAGGCGATCGTCGGATTGGATATCTTGTACAAAATCGACCGCATCCAGCCCATTTCACGGCTGATCACCCGCGAATCAGCCGTTGACAAGATCACTGTCTCTTCCGGAAGCTGTACCTCGCGGCCGTCCAGCAAAACAAGAAGCGAGTCCTGGTTGGGCGCAATCAAATCCACCACATTCAGTTCAACGGCTTCTTTTTCATTAATCGACACACTTTTGCGCACCGCCTGTTCAATCCAGTCGGCATTGCGCTCTGTTTTCTCGGCAATACCGCGCGCCCAGGACGCGGCATAATTTTCCACTTTTTCCTTCATCACCCCGGAGGTGTCCTGCTGCTGTCCGCCGCCTACCGGATGCGCTGCGCCGATATTGGTGCCTTCGTCCATGGCGGCCACATGGCTGGCCATGGTGATAAACACCCCGGCGGATACCGCTCCGGCGCCGCTGGGTGATACATAGGTTATCACCGGCACATTGGCCTGCAGGATGCCCTTGACAATGTCCTGAGTCGACTGCAACAGTCCTCCCGGCGTATCCATCTGAATCAAAAGCGCCTGATAGTTTTCCTGTTCAGCGCGTTCAATATGATCCAGAATATGCGCCGCGGATATGGGATTGATATCGCCTTCGATGGTGATTTTCAGAATATCATCAGACGCAAAAACCGAGGACACGGTAAAAATGAGTACAGTCAACAGACTGTAAATTGGCCGTTTCATATATAGATTCCCATGTTCATAATCAATCACACCGAATAGTTAACATCCGGCTGTACCAATATTTTAAAAATAAACCTGAAAAACAAGGGTTTTATTTCCCAATTTGAAAAATTGATTTGAACCTTTGGGCAAGTCGCCCGTATAATGAACCGAGGTTACAAAATCAGGTGGAACCTGTTAGTGAGCATACAAACTTTTACTTGACATTGTACCTTCTTTTTCCCAAATTAATGATGCCTGTAGGTGAAGTGCTAATAAAAAGAACCAACACTTTTTATATTGGGAGCTTACCTCTGGATGTGTATTACAAGCCTCCTTCGAGTGGACGTAAAAAGCATTCAGGCGGCGCCCACATTGTCAGCTAGGGTTCTTTCTTGAATCTAAAGTAGCCTGCAGGCCTTTTTTATAACCCCACCTGCCTGTCCAAAGACCTGTATTGAATCGCTTCACTGATATGCTGCGACTCGATATGTTCCGAACCCTCCAGATCTGCAATCGTACGCGACACTTTTAAGATGCGGTCATAGGCGCGCGCCGACAAGCCGAGACGGTTAATGGCGGTTTTCATCAATTGATTGCCCTGTTCGTCGATGCGGCAGTACGAGCGTATCTCTTTGGAATCCATACGCGCGTTGCAGAACAAATGTTTTTGTTGTTGAAACCGTTTCAACTGGATATGCCGCGCCCGGCACACCCGATCGCGAATCCGTTCCGAGCTTTCTCCCTTTTCCGTACTGCTCAATTCCTTGTATTTGACAGCCGGCACTTCGATATGGATATCGATGCGGTCTAACAGCGGACCGGAGATACGCGAAGATATAGCGCTGGATTCTGCGGCGGTGAACAGCTGCACTCGCGTTTGGGATCGGTGTAATAGCCGCACGGACAGGGATTCATAGCCGCCGCCAGCATAAATTCGGCCGGATAGGTCAGAGACAGCATGGCGCGGGAAATGGTCACCAGCCCGTCCTCAAGGGGCTGGCGCATGACTTCGAGCACATTTTTTTTGAATTCCGGCAGTTCATCCAGAAACAGCACGCCATGATGCGCCAGACTGACTTCGCCGGGCCGCGGAATGGTGCCGCCGCCAATAAGTCCGGCATCGCTGATGGTGTGATGCGGCGCCCGATAGGGCCGGGTGGCGATAAGCGCCTCGCTATTCGGCAGCACACCGGCCACCGAGTGTATTTTTGTGGTTTCGATGGCCTCGCTCAGGGTCATATCCGGTAAAATCGTGGGCAGACGTTTGGCCAGCATGGTTTTTCCGGAGCCAGGCGGTCCCACCATCACGATATTATGTCCGCCGGCTGCCGCAACTTCCAGCGCCCGCTTGACATGTTCCTGCCCCTTGACATCACAGAAATTTAGATGATAACTGCGCCGATGCGAAAACATGGCGTTCATATCCACCTGGTACGGCTCAATATCCTTGTCCCGATTGAGAAATTCCACCGCATCGGTGAGAGAATCCACGGCAATCACATCCAGATCACGGGCCATGGCCGCTTCCTTGGCGTTTTCCCGCGGCAGAATAATGCCTTTGTAACCGCTGCGCACCACTTCTGCAGCTATGGGCAACACCCCTTTGATCGGGCGGCAGCCGCCGTCCAGAGACAGTTCACCGAGTATGATGTATTCCTTGAGTTTTTCACTTTCCACCTGGTCATAGGCAGCCAGTATACCGATCGCAATGGGCAGGTCAAAGGCAGCCCCCTCTTTTTTGATATCCGCCGGGGCCAGATTGATGACAATGATCTTGACCGGAAACGACAGACCGGAATTCTTGATCGCCGCCCGCACCCGGTCTTTGGATTCTCGCACCGCCCCTTCCGGCAGTCCCACTGTAAAAAATTTGGGCGCGCCGCGCTCAAGATTGGCCTCAACTTTGACAACATAAGCATCAATTCCCAGAACCGCTCCGCTCAATACAGTAGAAATCATAACCCCCTCAAGAGTTGATGAACATGATTGTTTTAACTAATGATTTGTTTCCCGCACCCGCCTCATGCAGGTTATCCCGTCTCTTGCTGCAGTTTTTGCTGCAGAGCCCTGCGGTGCCTTTTCAATTTACGCGTTTGCGGTGAAAATACCGAACTGATCAGAAACACAAACGTTGCAGTCAGAACAATGGTCGCACCGGAAGGCAAATTCAGGGCGGCGGAAAAAAACAGACCAATCCACGAGGACCCGACGCCGAACAGCACCGCCAGAAACATCATGCGTCTGAAATCCTGGGTCCATTGGTGTGCGGCGGCTGCCGGTGTGACAATCAGGGCTGAAACAAGCACAATACCCACCGCCTTGATCGAAATGACAATGGTCAGGGCGATCAGTGTCAGCATCATATAATTCAAGCGCCGGACCGGCAGTCCGATCACCCGCGCCATGGCCGGATCAAAAGACAAAAACATAAACTCTTTGAAATAATAAAACAAGATGCCGCCCACCAGCAACAGAAGAACCACGCCGGCGATCACGTCAAAACGGGTGACAGCCAGTACATTTCCGAAAATATATCCAAACAAATCCGGATTGTAACCCTCAATAAAGCCGATCAACAGCACACCCAGCGCCATGGTAGAGGCGAAAAAAATACCGACCGCGGTATCCTCGCGAATTCTGTGATGCTCACTCACATAACCAATGGCATAAGCGGTGAGCGAACAAAACACAACCGACGTAAAAAACGGCTGAATACCGATGAGCAATCCAATGGCCACCCCTCCGAAACTCGCGTGTGCAATACCGGCGCCGATAAACGACATGTGCCGCAACACCACATAAACGCCAATCAATGCACATAATGTACCGGTGACCGTGGCCATCACCAGAGCGCGCTGCATAAATGTATAGGTCAGTAAATCAATCATCTGTAGAGTCCGATCCGTTTTTCCTGGGCACGACCAGATGCGGAACATCGCCATGACCAAAAAACATGGCTTCGCAGCCGTACATTTCTTCGAGCGTGTCTTTTCCGAGCACCTGATTGGGGATGCCATGCGTGACCAGTTTGCGATTCAGACAGGCCACAGCATCCACATATTGAGAGACCACACCCACATCATGCGACACAATGAGAAGCGTCAGTTTCATTTGCTTTTGCATTTTATACAGCCATTCGTAAAAACTTTCCGTGGAATTGATATCCAGCGCCGCGGTGGGTTCATCCAGAATCAAAAGGTCCGGTTCCACAGCCAGCGCCCGGGCAATCAGAGCCCGCTGCCGCTGTCCGCCCGAGAGGTGCCCGATCGGCTGATTTGCCAGTTCATCCAGTTCAACCTGTTCCAGCGCCTGCCGAACAGCGCGTTTGTCAGGGTCGCCGGGCCGTTTTCCGGGGCCGATCAATCGGCTGCGCCCCAGCATCACGGTATCCCATACATCAATCGGGAACTGCAGATTAATATCAACCGACTGGGGTACATAACCGATGCGCCGGCGCTCTTTGTTCAAACGGGTGGATGTTTTACCGAACACAAACGCTTCGCCGGACAGGGGCTGGATCAATCCCAGGATCGCCTTGAGCAGGGTTGACTTGCCCGAACCGTTCGGGCCCAAAATCCCCAGAAATTCAGACCGGTTAACCGCAAAGGTGACATCTTCCAGCACCAGCTTGTCCTGATAAGCGACATAGAGATGCTTTGTTTCGATAACAGGCTGTTCATGTTTCATTATTGCAGGCCCCGCGCCATCTGTTGAACATTATATGTCATGATATCCACATAGGTTTCCCGGCCGGTGGCTCCCAGCGGATCAAGGGCAATCACCGATACACCGCTCTCATTTGCGATCATTTCGGCAACTTTGCTGGGAAACTGCGCTTCCGTGAAAACAGCTTTGGCATCAATCGCCTCCACCTGCTGAATAATCTCGCGGATATCCCCGGGTGTGGGTTCCGCGCCGGGACGTTTTTCAATAACCCCCGCAATTTCGAGTCCATAACGTCTTGCAAAATAGAACCAGGCCGGATGAAACGTGACAAAACGTTTCTGCGACCAGCCGGAGACCTGGGTCTCAATCCATGTATCCAGTTTGCTGATCCCGGTTATCAAAGAATCTGCTTTCAGTTCATATTCATTTGCATGTTCAGGATCCAGTTCACTCAGGGCATCGCAAATCTGTTTAACCTGTTGAACCGCCAAAACGGGATCGAGCCAGACATGCGGGTTATAATGATGATCGTCCGAGCCATGTCCGTGATGTGTTTCCAAAAAATCGTGCAGTACCCGGGTCGTGACCAGAACAGTTGTCTCATCCGCATTCTCCCGCACCTTGTCGGCCCAGTATTCCAGGCCAAGCCCGTTGAGCACCAGCAGTTCCGAATCGACAATTTTCCGCATCAACGCCGGTGACAGTTCAAATGTATGCGGATTGGAGCCGGCCGGAATGACCGTAAACACATCCACATACTCTCCGCCGATTTGTTGTGTAAAATCAGTGAGCGGTCGAATGCTGACCGCCACTACGGGTCTTTCCGGCTCGTGATCCGGAGCAGAACAGTGTGTCAACAAAAGCAATACGAGAAAATAAAAGGATGATCGATACATATAGGGTTCCTATTCCATTTTATTGAGTGTATACCAGGCCGAGACAAGTTCTCCCGTCTTGACAGCCATGGACTCGGAACTAATCAGATGATCCGCATGCGGCAGAACCACAAAACTCTTGGGCTGCGGCGCTTCTTCGAACAGCTGCTCTCCCTGCTTTACCTCAATCACGCCATCGCCGGCTGCATGCAGCACCAGCAACGGCGCTTTTAACTCGTGAATATTCTGGCGCATGGCATTGTCATCCAGATCCTGAAAAAAATGTCTATTGATCCGGTAATCGCGCGGCCCGACGCTTACCACCACATAATCCTGATGCGATTGCTTGATGTTTTTTTTCATCAGGTGCTGCAGATGCTGCGGTGAAAACGGCGCTGCGATGGTGACAACCGCGTTTGCATAGCCCTGATGCGCAAGCTGCAGAACAGCTGATCCACCCAGTGAATGACCGATGAGAATATCCGGCGGGCGGTAATGCGCCTCCAGATAATCGGCCGCAGCTTTGAGGTCAGCCACATTGGTGCTCAGATTGGTATCCGCAAAATCGCCCTGACTGTCGCCGAGTCCGGTAAAATCGAACCGGCACACCCCGATCCCGTGCCGGGCCAGAGCCCCGGACAAGGCATGGATGGATTTCAAATTTTTGCTACACGTAAAACAGTGTGCATACAGCGCGAATGCATGCGGGGATTCGTCAGGCGGCAAATCCAGACGGCCCTGCAGAGTCGTGCCCTGGCTTCCGGGAAAGGAGATCAACTTTGTTTTAATGTCTTTTGCCATAGTCGTTTTCCGTCATCTCCCCTGTTCGGGTTGTTTCAAGGATATTGCCTGTCTATCATCGTCTCCGGTCTGCCGCTCCCTCCGGGTATCAGCGAATCATACCATCGCTTCACGCAGCTTTAATTTCAGCCGATGTATTTTTCGCCGGATTCGTTTCAGCCGGACTTTGTCTTTTTCCTCCAGCGCCTTGTCCCGCTGTTTTTTCAGCTCCCGAATCTGCTGTTTGACCGCCGCCTTGTCGATACCGACCACCTCGTGATGTTCGTGCGCTTCGATTCCCAGCGCTTCACAGATGGCCTGGATCAAATGATCCTTGTGCATGCTCGAATAGCCGTGCACGGCATCATGATCAATCTTTGCTGCTGCTTCTTTCAGCTGCGCAGCGGACATATCCTTTAATTGCTCATACGTATACTCCATACAACCTCCAATTTATGGGTTATGTTCAGGTCGTTTGGCTCTGATATCGTATCAGCATCCGGTTTTATCGGTTCCCGTAATCAGAGTATAACAATAATTCAACAGACAAACAATCTCAATTCGCGGCTCATCTCTGTTCGTTCACGGCCAATTGCTGCTCAATCGCAGTTTTGATTTTTTTCCCGGAGGGCTTGACAGTCGGTGCAAAACGGTCAACCACACTGCCGTCGCGTCCGATCAAAAATTTGGTAAAATTCCACTTGATCGCGCCGCCGTGATCATGCATGGATTTATCCGTCAGATATTGATACAGAAGCGCCTGATCCTCGCCTTTGACGGATATCTTGGCAAACATGGGGAATGTCACACCGAATTCGGCGCTGCAAAATTCCTGAATTTGTTCATTGCTGCCGGGTTCCTGGTTGGCAAAATTGTTTGCCGGGAATCCCAGCACCGTAAATCCGGAATCCTTGTAGGTCTCATACAAATCCTGCAATCCGTCATATTGCGGCGTGAAACCGCATTTGCTGGCTGTATTGACAATGAGTACTACATTGCCCTTGTATTGGGCCAGATCAACGGACTCGCCATCAATAGACTGTACCGTAAAATCAAGCGGAGAGTTTGCCTCATTTGCATTTATCTGAAATGTCATAAACAACACCATTAAAAAATAAACTGTTTTATTCATTGGTTTCTCCCTGTTTTTCAACCATAACATGAAAAACAAGACAAATATTTCAATCCCTGTAAACTCTGTCCGCAAGACCTGATTTTTCCCCGATCCCCGTAAAAAGCCGGAGAACCCGCAGGTTCTCCGGCGATGACACAATCGGACTAGTCATCGATGGCAATATATTCGAATTTTTTGATAAATTCTTCATTGGTCATCCTGGCAATATCAGCCATACGAGAGATCAGAGCATTATCTTTCAAATCCCGTTGTTCCAGACGCACCATGTATTTGGTTGCCACTTTGTAATAATCGCGCTCCGTGTCCACCAACCGGACCGTGGTTTTATTGGTTTTCGGATCGATCATATCTTCAAAATAAAGCGGATGGAACCGGCCATTCTCAACGCAGATCATGGCGTTTTTCTGGTGTTCCGGATCCGTGCGCATCAAATAATCAACAGCGCTGTAGCCCAGATCGCGGGTGTATTCCTGATCGTAGGGAATGGGATCGGCACAACGCAACACATAGCCGATATTAATTTCGACCATGCTCTGTTTATCACCGCGTTCCTTGAAACGTTCGGTCACCTTTTGCATGATAATTTTACCCAACTCCACTTCAGCCAGACGCAAATGGCCATAATTATCATACTCCACCATCACACCGGGTATAGATTTCAGCTGTTCCGGGCTAAAGCGCTCTGCAACCCCTTCAGCGATCACCAGCACGCCGTGCGGATTGCCCATGGCGCGGCGTTTGAGAATAGAAGCTTCGAAAATATCACAGACTTTTTCAATGTCGATGTATTCATCATCTTTAAACTCTTCGGCAATCAACGTCAGAGTCGCGCCGGCTGACTTGCCGATTCCCAGCGCCAAATGCCCGGCGTGCCGGCCCATGGCAACGGTTACATACCAGCGGCTGGTGGTTTTTGCATCTTCCATCAGGTTTTTCACCAGCTGGGCGCCGTAATGACGCGCGGTGTTGTATCCGAATGTCGGCAGATCATTGGGCAGCGGCAAATCATTGTCAATGGTTTTGGGGACGTGAGCGAATTTAATTCTGCCTTCTGCGCCTTTGGCGATTTCACTGGCGCCGTAGGACGTATCATCACCGCCGATGGTGACCATATATTTGATGCCGAGTTTTTCCAGATTTTTAACAGCATTTTTAACGCCGTTTTCTTCGCGAGCCGGATTGGTTCGCGATGTTCTCAACACGGAACCACCGTTAAAGTGAATCCGGGATACATCCTGGATCTCAAATTCAACAACGCGCTCCATGAGTTCATCAAAATCATCCTGAACCAGCCATTTGTAGCCGTCGTAAATTCCATATACTTTTAAGCCGCGGCGACGCGCTTCGATAGTAACTGCGGCAATCACCCCGTTCAATCCCGGAGCCGGGCCGCCGCCCACCAATATACCTACATTTCCTTTTTCCTGACTCATATAACTCTCCTGATTTTATTGTTCGTTTCCATTTCTGTTTGCTGCCGGATAAGACCCAAGCACCCGGATCATGGACGTAATTTCTTTTAGATGCCGGATGGCATTCTGACTGCGTTCTTCCTGCATTGAACCGACAAAATCCAGATAAAAAATATATTCCCAGGGTCTGCCGCGCAGGGGCCTGGACTCGATTTTCACCAAATCAATATCCCTAAGAGCAAAAACACTCAGTGATTTAAAGAGTGCGCCCGGGATGCTTTTCATGGCAAACACCACGGATGTTTTGGTCGGCGCTTTTAGTGGTTCATCCCGCAGGGACAGCACATTAAACCGGGTATAGTTTTCCGGAATATCTTCCACCTCTTCTTTGAGAATAGTCATCCCGTAATCCCGGGCCGCCCAGCGGCTGCCGATAGCAGCAGCGTCCATCATCTTTTTATCACGGATCATTTTAACACTGCCCGCCGTATCATAACTGGCAATAGGCTCTACATCCTTTAGGGACATGAGAAAAGACCGGCATTGCTCCAGCGCCTGCGGATGCGAGTAAATCATATGAATATCCTGCATTTGAACGCCGGGACAGGCAATCAGATGCTGAGCGACGCGCAAATGCACTTCGCCGATGATATGGATATCATGTTCGAGAAGCAGATCAATATTCCGGTGTATGCTGCCGGTGAGTGAATTTTCCACCGGCACCACTCCGTAATCCGCATCGCCTTTTTCCACGCGTTCGAACACGGTTTGAAACGTTTTGCAGGGAATACACTCTATCTCTTTGCCAAAAAACTTTTGAGATGCCATTTCACTAAAGGCGTAGCGCGCACCCTGAAAGGCAACCTTGGGTATAGCCATATTCAATGTCTCTGTTCTCCAGATGGTCATTGTCACAAGGATCAAACCATGCAGTCCAGCGAGGCGGAAATGACCCATAAGTAAATTAAAAGATGATTACAAGTTATAATATAATTTTTTTTCAGGAAAAATGCAATAACGGGTTGCAACCAAAATATTTCAAGAATTTTTAACTACCGGTTTTGCAGCATCTTTTCTATTGATTTTGAAACATGGAAATAGTATTTTTAATACTTTACTAAATGGTTGACTTGTGAAACTATATCAATTTTACAAAATACTCTTTGTTATTTTTCTGCTGTCTGTTTCCGGAGTTCAGGCGCAATCCGCCGGTTCCAACACGGCCCGGCAGCGGCGGGAACTGCAAGAGCTGCGCTCCGAAATTGAAAATTATGAAGAAAAACTTGCGGAATCGAAAAGCAAGACAAAAGCCGCCGGCGATCTGATTGCCAATATGGACCGTGAAATTGATGTGGCAATCCGCTATGTGGACAATCTGAAACAGGTTGTCCAAAGCAAAGAACAAGAGATTCGGGAACAAAAGCAGCAAATTGACGAGCTGAGTGAGCAGATCGATGAATTAAAGGCGCTGGTCAAACGTCGGATTGTCAGTTACTATAAATACGGACAGCGCCACGATTACGAGCTTTTGTTCACCAGCAATACATGGCGCCAGGTCCAGGTCTGGTTAAAATATCAAAAACTCATTGCCGGGAATGACCGGCGCAATTATCAAGCGCTGATCGAGAAACGCAATGAACTGCAGCAACGCCGGGAACAGCTCAAACAGGATATTCGGGAGCGGGAGTACGCTCTCAACCAGCACACGCGCGAAACCCGGCAACTGAAACTCAGCCGCGAAAAACGCCGGAAATATTTAAAATCCCTGGCCCGGGATACGACGTACCTGGCGCGGCATCTGGAGGAACTGCAGCAGGCTCAGACTCAGATCCGTCAGGCGATTGAACGCAACGAGCGCAAACGCCGGCTGCATCAAAAATCAACGGCCGGAACCGATGCAGCCGCAGACCGCCAACAGGACGGGGTTGCATTTAGCTCGCTTCGCGGGCGTCTGCCGTGGCCGGTTCAGGGTGAAATCATCACCCGGTTTGGCACATACAAACACCCGACATTGAACACCGTTACGGAAAACATTGGTGTGGAAATCAAAACCTCGCGCGGGCAGCCTGTAAAAGCGGTCGACGCCGGTCAGGTGCAAACCATCACCTGGCAGCGGGGCCGCGGCAATATCATTATTCTGGCGCATGACAACGGCTATTACACGGTGTATACGCATATTGAATCGATCAAAGTGAATATGATGCAGCATGTGAGCGCCGAAGACATTATAGGTACGGTTGGTGAATCGGGTTCTCTAAAGGGACCGATCCTGCATTTTCAGATATGGAAAAATACAGAGAACTTGAATCCGGAAACCTGGTTAAAATAGGTTGAGCACGATGGCACACATACAAATGGATACCATGGGTCAGGAACGCCCCAAACAAATTCTGGGCCGGGCGCTGGAAAACGGCCGTGTACCGCACGCCTACTTGTTCAGCGGCCCCGCCGGTGTGGGCAAGGAAGCGCTGGCAATCGAGTTTACCAAAGCCTTGTTTTGCAGCTCACTGGAAAAACGTCCCTGCCATGTGTGCTCCAGCTGTACCCGGATATCCCGGTTTCAGCATCCGGATTTTATATTCCTGTTTCCGACATCCGGAGACAAGATCGAAGAACAGAATCAGGTGCTGCAGAGCGTGGCTGCCAATCCGTACGCCCGCAAGCAGCTCTGGGCATCTCCGCTGATCAGCATAGATGCCGTGCGTCAGGTGCGCAAAGCCAGCAATTTAAAACCATCGGAAGGCAGGCGCATGGTGGTGATCGCGGAGGCTGATAAAATGAATATACAGGCGTCCAACGCCATTTTGAAAATACTTGAGGAACCGCCGGCCTCCATGCATCTGATCCTCACGACGGCACAGCCGGCAAAACTACTGCCGACTATTCTGTCGCGTTGTCAGGAAATTCGGCTCGGCCCGCTGCGCGCGCAGGACATTGAAACCGCGCTTGTGGAGCGTGAAGGCCTGAAAACCGGGCAGGCGCGCCTGCTGTCACTGGCGGCGCAGGGCAGTTATGGACAGGCTCTGGAATGGAAAGAAGAAGGATTTCAGGAGAAACGCGAGACCGCACTGAACATTTTGCGCACCTGCCTGAAATCCCGAAAAGCCCAACTGGACCTGATCCAGGAATTGCTGCAAACGCAAGACAAGAGTCAGATTAGAAAAATTCTGACCTGGCTTATTCTCTGGTATCGGGATTCGCATATCGCATCTCTGCTAAATGACAGCCGCGAGCGGATTGTGAATGCAGATCTGTCGGATACCCTGGAAAAATTTAATAATACATTCGAATCTATCGATCATGAACGATCCATATTGGAGATAGAACGATCAATTGAAATGCTCGAACGCAATATTCAGATTCAGCTTGTTTTAACAGTTTTGTTTCAGCGTTTGGGCAAAAATATGAAGAAGCGTTGAGGTTGTTGTTATGATAGAACTGGTATTCAAAAACGAACGCAAACAAATATATGAAAATCCCCAGCAGTTTCCGTTTCAAATCGGCGATTATGCCATTGTTGAAGCTGAAAAAGGCGAGGATCTGGGGGTGGTGAATCAGCTGGGCTCTGTTTTGGAACGCAAAAAAGGCAATAAAGAGATCCGCAATGTCATCCGCAAGCCCACCAAAACCGATATGGAGCGGTATCACAGAAACCGCAAACGCGAAGCGGATGCCTATCAGCTCTGTAAAATCAAGATATCCGAACATGCGCTGAACATGAAACTGGTTGATGTGGAATACCAGTTTGACGGGCAAAAGATCACCTTTTATTTCACAGCGGACAAGCGCGTGGATTTCCGGTCTTTGGTCAAAGACCTGGCCAGTATTTACAAAGTCCGTATCGAGCTGCGCCAGATCGGAGTGCGCGACGAAGCCAAACGCGTGGGCGGATATGGCTGCTGCGGCAGAAAACTGTGCTGCACCACGTTTTTAAAAGAATTTGATCCCATCACCACCCAATGCGCCAAGGAACAGAATTTACCGTTGAATCCGCAAAAATTATCCGGACTCTGTGGCCGCCTGCTCTGCTGCCTGATGTATGAACGTGATTTTTACAAGCAACAGACGCAGAAAATGCCGGGATGCGGCTGCCGGTTCAAAACGGAAAAAGGAATCGGGCGAGTGGCGTCTTATAATGTATTCAAAGAAACGGTCACGCTCGAATTCGACAACCATCAGTACGAAACGTACAGCCTGCAGGAGATGCAGGATTTTGAAAAAAACAGAAACTCTGATCATTCCTGATCATCAAGGAGATTGTAACTATGCCGGGCCAGGTAAAACGAGTAGGATTGTTAACAGGCGGAGGCGATTGCCCCGGCCTGAATGCTGTTATACGCGCTGTATCCAAATCACTGTTGCGCAATCATGAAATCGAGGTACTGGGACTGGTGGATGGATTCCAGGGACTGATGGATAAAAATGTCCGCGCACTGGACTGGGATGCGGTGTCCGGGATTCTGCAGCAGGGCGGCACCGTACTGGGGACTTCAAATAAAGCCAACCCCTTTCAGCGGCCGGTTCAGAAAAACGGAAAGACCGTCTATGAAGATTACTCGGAACAGACTCTGAAAAACGCGGAAGAAATGGGACTGGATGCCGTGGTATGCATCGGCGGCGACGGCACCATGACTGTGGCGCATGACATGATGAAAAAAGGACTGCGCGTGGTAGGGGTTCCGAAAACCATCGACAATGACATTTACGGCACAGACGTGACATTCGGTTATGACACCGCGTTGAGTACCGCAACCGACGCCATTGACCGCATTCACACCACAGCCATGTCGCATCACCGGGTGATGCTGGTTGAAGTGATGGGGCGGTACGCCGGGTGGTTGACGCTGGGCTCGGGACTGGCCGGCGGCGCCGATATTGTGCTGATCCCGGAAATCGAATACGATCTTGAAGAAATCTGCGATGTGGTTCGGGAACGCAGCCATCGCGGACGCAAATTCAGCATTATCGCTGTGGCCGAGGGCGCCAAACCCCAAGGCGGCGAACTGACCGTCGCCCGCACTGTAAAAGACAGTCCGGAGAAAATCCGTTTGGGCGGCATCGCCTGGAAGTTGAGTACAGAAATCGAGGACGAAACCGGACTGGAATGCCGGGCCACCGTTCTCGGACATTTACAGCGCGGCGGAACCCCCACCGCCCATGACCGCATCCTGGCCACGCTTTACGGTGTGGCTGCAGCGGAACTGATCGCCAATCGTCAGTTTGACAGAATGGTGGCTCTGCAGAACAACAAGATCACCAGCGTCCCCATCAAGGAAATCGGAGGCAAAACACGCTTTGTCGACAAGGATAACAGGCTCATTAAAGCCGTTCTCTCCGTCGGCTCCAGCTTGGGAACCCGGGAACTCTAAAAAAAGGATTTGAATTGTTTATGGCACAGAACAAGGAATACAAACGTATACTCGTGACCAGCGCTCTACCCTACGCAAACGGACCGATTCATCTCGGCCATCTGGCCGGCGCTTATCTTCCGGCTGATATCTATGTGCGTTATCAGCGCCGCAAAAAACGCGAGGTGATCTATATCTGCGGTTCGGATGAACACGGTGTTCCGATTACCATAGCCGCTGAGAAAAAAGGGGTCTCTCCTCAGGATATTGTCGATGAATTTCACAACCGCAATCTCAAGGCCTTCCAGGCGTTTGGAATGTCGTTTGATTATTACGGCAGAACCAGTTCCCCCGTACATCACGAAACCTCGCAGCAATTCTTTTTAAAACTGTATAACAAAGATATATTCAAAAAAAAGTCGGAAAAACAGCTTTACGATCAAAAGACGGATATGTTTTTGCCGGACCGGTACGTCAAAGGCACCTGCCCCTCCTGCGGCTATAACGAAGCGTACGGTGACCAGTGCGAAAAATGCGGGGCCTCCCTGTCCCCCAATGAACTCATTGATCCGGTCAGCACTCTGACCGGCAACAAACCGGAACTCAAGGAAACCGAGCACTGGTATCTGCCGCTGGAGCGTCTGCAAAAAGAGATTGAAGCCTGGATCGATTCGCGCGAGAACTGGAAATCCAACGTGATGGGTCAGGTTAAAACCTGGCTGAACGAAGGCCTGGCGGACCGCGCGGTGACCCGTGACCTGAAATGGGGTGTTCCCGTTCCCCTGCAGGAAGCAACGGGCAAAGTCCTGTATGTCTGGTTTGACGCGCCCATCGGTTATATCTCCGCCACCAAGGAATGGGCGCAGGAGCTGAATGAACCCGAACGCTGGAAAGAATACTGGCAGCGCGACGATACCAAACTGGTGCATTTTATCGGTAAAGACAATATCGTGTTCCATTGTATCATGTTTCCGGCCATGCTGCAGGTGCACGGTGATTTTGTGTTACCGGACAATGTGCCGGCGAACGAATTTTTAAACCTGGAAGGCAATAAACTCAGTACCAGCAAAAACTATGCGGTGTGGCTGGAAGACTATTGCAAAAAATATCCGGTTGATCCTCTGCGCTATTATCTGGCCTGCACAGCGCCGGAAACGCGCGATTCTGACTTTACCTGGGAAGAATACCTGCACCGCAACAATGATGAACTGGCGGACATTCTGGGTAACTTTATCAACCGCAGCCTGGCGTTCACTCAAAAACGTTTTGACGGTGCGGTTCCGCCACGCGGCGAACTGGACGATCTGGACAACAGCATGCTGGATACGATCCGCCGGGCGCCGCAGATAATCGGCAGCCATCTGGAACACTATGAAAACCGCAAAGCCGTAACTGCGCTGATGGACGTGGCGCGTGCGGCCAACAAATATTTCAATGATCAGCATCCCTGGAAAACGATAAAGTCCGATCCGGATCGCTGCGCCACCACACTGAATATTTGTATTCATACCTGCCAGGTGCTTTTGATGCTCATGGAACCCGTGCTGCCGCACACAGCACGCAGAGGCTGGCCGATGCTGGGATTGGATGAAGCCCTGGAGAAAAAAGCCTGGGACGACATCGGAAAACAGGACATTCCGGCCGGTCACAAACTCGGTAAAATCGAAATTTTATTCAAAAAAATTGAATACAAAGATATAGAGCCGGAGATACAGCGGCTGCGCGCTATTCAAAAGAAACTTGAACAGGAGCAAACGGCTGAACCATCACCGAAACAAGAGGATAAAAAGATATCAATCGATGAATTTGCACGCGTTAAACTCAAGGTTGCGACCGTGCTGCGGGCCGAAAATGTCAAAAAAACAGACAAGCTGCTCAAGCTGCAGATCAAAGTCGGTTCAGAAGAACGCCAAATCGTCGCCGGCATCGCGCAGCACTATTCTCCGGAAGAGATCACCGGCAAAAAGATTATCATTGCAGCCAATCTCGAACCCGCTAAAATTCGCGGAATCGAGTCCAATGGAATGTTGTTGGCCGCGGAAGATGAGAACGGTCATTTTTCCGTGTTAACCTGCGACCGTGACATCGAGTCCGGCGCCCCGATACGTTAAACAAGAGTTGTTATGACTGAACCCAAATTAATTGATACACATACGCATTTATATTTTGATCAATTTGAATCCGATCTCGATGCCGTTGTCGGTCGCGCGCAGGGTGCGGATGTCATCGCCATGCTGGTTGTGGGCATCGACTATGAATCCTCGCTGCAGGCGGTCAGCACAGCTGAAAAATACGACTTTATTTTCGCGGCCGTGGGGGTTCATCCACATGATGCCAAAGATATGACGGACGAGCACTTTGACGCTATCCGCGATCTGCTAAATCATCCCAAAGTGGTGGCCATTGGTGAAATCGGCCTGGATTATCATTATGATTATTCACCGCGCGATGTGCAGCGGCGTGTGTTTCGGCGCTTCCTGGACCTGTCGCAGGAATCTAAAAAACCGGTTATCATACACACCCGGGAAGCAGATGAAGATATTCTGGACGTGATCCAGGGCCGTTCCAGACACAACTGGAGCGGTGTGTTTCACTGTTTTTCCGGAGATGTGCCCATGGCGGAAAAAGCGATTGAACTGGGATTCCATATCTCTTTTACAGGGAATATCACGTTCAAACGCTCGCGTTCTATAGACGTAGCAGCGGCGCTGCCGCTGAACCGGTTGATGGTGGAAACAGACTGTCCGTTTATGTCCCCGGTTCCCAAACGCGGCCGGCGCAATGAACCGGCATTTGTGCAATACGTGGCGTCCAGGCTGGCAAAAGCAAAGAATATACCTGTTGAACAGGTCGCCCGGATAACAACGCAAAACGCGGTTTCCCTGTTCAATCTTCCGCTCGAGATGGATTCATGACGGTTGAGCTAAAGGCCAAACAAAGCCTTGGCCAGAATTTTCTGACAGATGCGAACGTCGCGGATAATATCGTATCCGCTATGCAATTGAACAGCACTGATACGGTGATTGAGATCGGTCCGGGACGCGGCATGCTGACCCGCCGTATCTGTCCATTGGTACATGAATGCATTGCCCTAGAAATTGACCAGCGCCTCATTCCCGGTCTGCAACGCGACCTGGCCGATGCAAAGAACCTCACAATTTTGCACCAGGACGCATTAAAATACGACTTTTCGGTCAAGGGCAAAGACGGACTTGTGGTTGTCGGAAATATTCCCTACAATATCACCAGTCCGATTTTTTTCAAGGCTCTGGACAATCGGCATTGCATCAGCCGATTGATTATGCTTATTCAAAGAGAAGTGGCGGAACGTTTCGTATCCGCTCCCAACAGCAAAGAATACGGCATTCTCGCCGTGTTGTCCCAGACATTTGCGGATGTTGAGCTTTTATTGCGAGTGCCGCCCACGGTTTTCAAACCGCGGCCCAAAGTGGACTCTGCATTGGTTCGCTGGACATTTACACAAAAATACGAAACACAGCTCAAAGATCCGGAGCTGTATCGGACCATTGTCAAACAGGCATTCGGACAGCGGCGAAAAATGATGCGGCGTTCGTTAAAAGACAGGGTCAATGATACCCGTAATGATTTTGATTTGACCCGGAGACCGGAAGATCTGTCCATTCAGGAATGGATTGATTTAACCAATGAACTGATGCAACACCAAAATCAGGAGAGATAGTATGACTGACATGCTTGAACTCAGAGAAATTATTGAAAACCTCTCCTACCTCATCGATGCAGGTGAAGATTCCAAGATCAAGAGCATCATCATCGACAGCCATCCTGCCGACCTGGCGGATATTCTATCAGAAATTAATGAAGACAAACGCGGCTATCTGTTCAATCTGCTTCCGACGCAAACCGCTGCTTATGTGCTCATGGAACTCGACGAAGTGACGCGTGAGCATCTGCTGCCGGAAATTGACTCGGGACATCTGGTCAAAATCATTCACGAAATGGACTCGGATGATTCCGCTGATCTTATTTCTGAAATGGACGAGACCACAGCAAAAAACATCCTGTCGCGTATTGAGCCGCACGACCGTATCGAAGTTCAGAAACTGCTTCGCCACAAAGAGGACTCGGCCGGTGGAATTATGGCGCTGGAGTTCATTGCGGTGTATGAAGATCAGACCGTGGATGACGCCATTCAGGAAATTCGTCAGCGCGCCCAGGAAGTGGAACATGTGTTTCATGTGTACGCGGTTGACCGGGGCGGACGCCTGGTCGGTGTGGTGCCCATCAAGCAGCTGTTTTTGCGCAATCCCGCCCGGCTCATTCGCGACATTATGAAGCATGATGTTATTTCGGTTACAGTGGACATGGATCAGGAAAGCGTCGCCAATATCGTGAGCAAATATGATTTGCTGGCCGTGCCCGTGGTTGACAAACACAATAGGCTGGTCGGACGCATTACCATTGATGACATTGTCGATGTTCTCCAGGACGAGGCCAACGAAGACATCCAACGCATGGCCGGTATCAGCGACGAGGAGATTCTTCAGGAGACCTCCCCGCTGCGTATTTCCAGAAACCGGCTGCCCTGGCTGATCATCGCGTTTTTCGGACAGATTTGCGCCGCTCTGATTCTGAGCCGCTTTGAAGTGACCATCGCAGAAATCGCCGCGCTCACTTTTTTCATCCCGGTGATCATGGCCATGGGCGGCAATGTCGGCATTCAATCCAGTACCATTATCGTGCGCGGCCTGGCTCTGGACGAAGGTCTGGCCTCGAATATTTGGAGCATGTTTTACCGCGAACTGCGCGTTGCGTTGCTCAATGGTGTGCTGTTGGGTCTTTTGCTGTTTTCATTCATCTGGTTGTGGCGCGGCGAACCGCTTTTCGGTCTGGTGGTGGGCCTGGCAATGATCTTTGTCATTATCAATTCAGCGATTTTCGGTTCCATCATTCCGTTCGTACTGACTCGCTTTAACCTGGATCCCGCGATCGCCACCGGGCCTTTTATAACCACGACCAATGACATACTCGGGTTGTTTATTTATCTGACCATGGCCACAGCTTACCTGAATTATATAAGCTGATAGCAGGAATCAGGCCATGGCGCTATGTAAAACAGAGGCTCTCATTCTGCACAGCCGCAAACAGGGTGAAACCAGTAAAATTTTGTCCATGTACACGCGAGAGTTCGGAAAATTATCCCTGATGGCCAAAGGATCACGCGGTATTCGTTCCAAACATTCGGGTGCGCTGGAAACATTCAACCATGTTTCCATGGTGTTTTATCACAAACAGACCCGCGGTCTGCAGTACCTCAGCCAGGTCAGCCTGTTGTCCCGGTTCCCATCGCTGCTGAACGAACTCGGGAAACTATCCCTGGCGTCCATTCCCTGCGAAATCGTGACACGGGCCGAGGATACCGGACATCCGAATCCGGAATTGTACGATCTGCTGCTGCATACTCTGCAGGCTGTCGACCAGGCGCAGACCGGCCACAAACAGATTATACGCGCGTTCAAACTCAAGTTTTTAGCATTATCCGGATTTGCTCCGGATTTCAAGTGCATGGAATGCGGTACAACGGAACTGGACGCGGTGAACACGCTATCCATCAAAGAAGGCGGCTATACCTGTTCCGCTTGTCCGGCGCCGGACGGACCGCTCTACCCGATGAACCGGCATGCTCTGGAATTGCTGCGCTGGTTTGCAGAGATTCCGATTGAACAGACTGCACAGGCTGCCTGCTCAAAGCACACCGCGGAACATCTGGATACATTTCTGCACGATATTTTATGTTATCACATTGATGCACTGTGTCAGTTAAAATCCGAGATCTATATCAAACAACTTTTAAACGGTTTAAAAAAAGAATCCTGAAAAGCTTTAATATGAACACAAACTCTGTGGGAATTGTCAAACCCCAATCGTACACATGTGCCGAACCGCCGGATGCCATGCGGCTGGAAAGCGGCGAAACACTGGGTCCTGTGACTCTGGCCTATGAAACGTACGGGTCTTTGAACAAACAAAAAGACAATGCCATTCTTATCACGCACGCGCTTTCCGGCGACGCGCATGCCGCAGGCCGGCATCATGAACATGACCGCAAACCCGGCTGGTGGGATTTTATGATCGGTCCCGGCCGGGCTATGGACACGGACAAATATTTCATCATCTGCTCCAACGTCATCGGCGGCTGCCAGGGCTCCACCGGGCCGTCTTCTGTGAATCCCCGTACCGGACAGCATTATAACCTGGATTTTCCGGTCATCACAATCCGCGATATGGTCAAAGCCCAGACGTTTCTCATTGATCACCTCGGCATTGAACGTCTGCGCTGCGCGATCGGCGGGTCTATGGGCGGTATGCAGGTGCTGGAATGGGGCATTGCTTATCCGGACCGGGTGGCCGGACTCATCCCCATGGCCACCACATCCCGACTCAATGCCCAGGGCATTGCATTTGATGAAGTGGGCCGGCAGGCGATTTACGCCGATCCAAACTGGCGCTCGGGCAATTACCTGAATCACCAGGTGATCCCGCGGGAAGGCCTGTCTGTCGCGCGTATGCTGGCGCACATCACCTATCTCAGCGAAGCCTCGATGCACGAAAAATTCGGGCGCAGACTGCGGGAAAAAGAACGCTACGGATATGACTTTTCCACCGACTTTGAAGTTGAAAGCTATCTGCGGTATCAGGGACAAAGTTTTACCCAGAGATTCGACGCCAATTCTTATCTCTATATCACCAAGGCAATCGATTACTTTGATCTGATCCAGGACCATGGTTCACTGGAAAATGCGTTCAGACATATTACGGCAAAAATGCTGGTGGTTTCGTTCTCGTCAGACTGGCTGTTCCCCACCTCTCAAGCCAAGGATATTGTCCGCGCATTGAAACTGAACCGAAAACACGTCAGTTTTTGTGAGATTGATTCGCCCTATGGTCATGATTCTTTTCTGTTACCCCATAAAAACATGGAAAAAATGCTGGCAGACTTTATATATGAAATATAAAAACAAAAAATATACACGCCCGGATCTGGAAATCATTTCAAACCTGATTCCGGCAGACAGCAGCGTGCTCGACCTGGGATGCGGGGCCGGGGAACTGCTGCACGATCTGATCCATTCTAAAAATGTAAAAGGCCAGGGCATTGAACTGGACAGTGATCTGGTTTTCAAATGTGTGTCCCGCGGTGTGCCGGTCATCCATCAGGATCTCGATGAAGCGCTGAAAGAATACTCGGACCGTTCGTTTGATTATGTCATTCTCAGTCAAACACTGCAGCAGGTCAACCGTCCGGACCACACCCTGGTCGAGATGCTGCGGGTCGGACGTTATGGTATTGTGGGGCTGCTGAATTTCGGTCACTGGAGAGTGCGGCACTATCTGACGCTGCACGGCCGCATGCCCAAATCGAAAACACTGCCCTATGAATGGTACAATACACCGAATATCCATCTATCTACTATACGAGATTTTCAGATGTACTGTCGACAGCATCAGATCCGAATCCTGAAGCAAATTAATCTGGTACACCGGCGGGTCGGCGCTTTATTGCCCCGACTGTTCCCGAACAGTTTTGCCAACCTCTCTGTATTTGTTGTGGAAAATGAAACCGTGAAATAAAAAAAAAGAAAGTTTTACCGTGCTACAAAACAAATTCTCTTTCTCCCGACTCTTGACTGCTGTATTTCTGTTTGCAATAACATTCTGCGCACACAGCCAGATTGTCTCCATTGCTGATTTGCACAAAAACACATCAACAGGCGAACCTGCCGGCTCTTATGCAACCGGTAACGTCATTGTGCAGGGCATTGTCACCTGCGGTACCGGCGTCTTTTCCGATACCCATCTTGATATTTACATACAAGACGAAACCGGCGGCATCAATTGTTTCAATTACGGTTCCATCCCCGAAAATGTAAAGCTTGGCGACAAGGTGCGTTTGATGGGAACGATCGAACACTACAACGGTCTGACCGAACTCAGTGACATCTCGGAACTGTCCGTGATCAACAGTGACAATCCGGTTCCGGATGCCAAGGTCATGACCTGTCGGGATATCAACAACACCTTTCAAGCGGATTACAGCGAACCTGATGAAAGCCGACTGATACGCGTGAAAAACGTCGAGATTTCGACTCTGGGCAACGGACTTTATCAGATTAAAGACAGCACCGGCACATCTCTGCTCTACCGGGACGCGGATACCGGGCTGGACATTCCCACCGGACGCTACCATGTAACCGGCATTCTCAAACAATACGACACGTCATCTCCGTATACCGACGGCTATGAAATTTGTCCCCGGTACCCCTCGGATATCATCCCGGCAACAGGACCGCGCTTTATCAGTCAGCCTGCGGAAACCGACATCGGACAAACTCAAGTGCGGTTTGTCTGGGAAACCCTCTCTGCTTCTACAGCTGAACTAAAATGGGGGAAAACACCCGATTGTGCTCAGGGTTCGACAGCCGGACAAACTGCCACCCGGCATGATCTGACTATCACAAGCCTGGACCCCGGCACGCTCTACTATGGACAGGCGTTCTGCAGCGACAGCACGGGAACCAGCGAGTCCGGGCTGTTTTTGTTCAACACCGCCTCGGCTCAGGCCAGCGGCACTATGCACGTTTATTTTACTCAATCTGTAGATACCACCCTTGCCCTGAATACAGCAGCATGCGGTGATCAGGATATTTCCACACAATTGATCGAGCGAATTGACGCGGCCCAATACAGCATTGACATGTGTATGTATTCATTTACCCATACCAGCGTCATGAGCGCATTGCTAAATGCGCACGCCCGGGGTGTCAAACTGCGATGCATTGTGGAAGCGGAAAACTGGGGTAATATCCACGACAGACTGGAATTGCACGGCATCACCGTCATCACGGATGAATTCGGAAACAACGACGGCGATGGATACATGCACGACAAATTTTTCATATTCGATCATCGCGACAGCACCAGCCGCACGGATGACTGGATATGGACGGGATCTGCCAATGCTTCCTATTACGGCCTGGACCTCGCTGCTGAAAATGCCATAGAGATCAATGACGATGTGCTGTGCCGGGCCTACACGCGTGAATTCAACGAAATGTGGGGAACTCGCGGTGATACACCGAACGCGGACAGCTCCAGATTCGGCAGCCGCAAACGGGACAATACACCGCACCGGTTCTCCATCGGCGGCAAATGGGTCGAATTGTATATGAGTCCATCAGACCAAAGCGAACGGCATATCATCAACACCATTCAATCAGCGGAAAAAAGCATCGATTTTTGTATATTTTCATTCACCAGCAACGGCATCGAGAATGCGCTGCGTGATCGTTTCCTGAATGTTCCCGGCTTTACACTGCGCGGCGTGTTTGAGCGGGACAATATCAACCACTGGGGGGCGGCCTGGCCGCCCATGTCCGGTGACGGCGATTATGCCTGGACGCAGATCCCGGATATTCATCTGGATGGTGAGGAACGTTCTCTGCATCACAAGTATATGCTCTGTGACGCGGCCTTTCCGGGCCATCAACCGGCTGTGATCACGGGTTCGCACAACTGGTCGATATCCGCCAATACCCGCAATGATGAAAATGTCCTTATCATCCAGGATGCAGATATTGCAAACCAGTATTATCAGGAATTTATCGAACGCTACCGCCAGGCCGGCGGCAGTTCTCCGTTGACAGGCGTACGGGAAAATCCCGGACCGCGGCAAAATAGCGTACAGAATCCGGCATTATCCCAACCCCTTTAACGGCAGCGTGATGCTGATTGTGAATCTGCCGGACGGACATCCCGCAGCGACTCTAAGTATTTATAACACCCTGGGTCAACGGATCAAGCAGTTTCACATCCCGGCAAACCAGCAGGTGTTTCGCGCGCAATGGCATGGCAAAGATTCAAACGGACTGCCTGTCAGCTCGGGAACTTTTTGGGGGCGTTTGTCATCCAATAATACAACAGTTAAACTTTTATACTTGAAATAGGAGACCGCATGTCCGGTAAACGCAGTTTGGTGACACTCGTATTGCTTTTTTCCCTGATGGCTTCAGCCTCTTCTGCAAATCTGCTGGATGATCTGGAACGCGATATTCGCGACCGCAGACTGGACGGGTTCAGCCATATCGCAGCCGCGTTTGTATTGTCCGGCGCCCATCATAAAACCGAACTGCACCGCTACCTGGACTGGTATCGGGACGTGGTGTCTTCCATCCGCGATTACGGATTTGATTCATTCGACCGCATCGGATCGGCAGCCAAAGTGTTTTCCTATCTGCACGCTACGCACCTCAAGCATTATAACGAAACATCCACCACATTGATCGATATTGTCAATCATAAACAGTTCAACTGCGTCTCCAGCACCATTCTGTATAATTTGATCTGCAGGGACCTGGGCTGGCCCACTGAAGCCTTTGAAACCCCGACTCATACCTATACCGTATTCCCCAATTTTACCGAGCGTATTATGGTGGAAAACACCATGGCGTACGGATTCAACATCATGGAAAATCTGAGACAGTATAATCAGTATCTGCTGCAGTATTATCCCAAAGAAAAACGGCTGGAAATCGGTCTGGACCGCATTTATGAGTATGAAAATTCCAACGGCCGTCCGATTGACAATACGGAACTGCTCGGGCTTTTGGCGTACAATCGGGCTTTTTTTGCCAGACAAAAAGGTGACTTTGAAAAAGCCTACCGTTATGTGAAAATAGCCCAGGACTTTAACCGTCATTCTCTATCCAATAAGAATTTTGAGATCAACCTGTACTATATCTGGGGACAAAAGCTGTATCAGTCCGGGCAGCACGAACGCGCTTTTTATGTCTATGCAGACGCAGTTGACCGGTACTGGACCAACAAAGACTTTGTCAACAATTGTCAGGTTGCTTATTTCAATGCGCAATCCGGCCATTGGGCGCAAAAAGACTGGGATAACTTTAAACAGCTGTTCATCCGCATGTGGAATTTGGACCTGCTTTCCGATAAACACATACAGGAAGAAAAACAGCATATGCGCACCTGGATCAATTACAGCTCTTCCCATTTCTCACCGGCCAAACATCATGATGTTGTACAATTTTGGAAAAAATATTTCCCCAACGATCCGATATTCCGCAATTAGTTAAACTTTATGAAATCCTGTTCTCTTTGCGCATGTTTTATATAAAAAGCGAACCGGTTGCAACCGACCAGTCGATTTTTATAGAGCCACCCCGTGTGATGAATATACAACATAACGGGTAGATGCCATACTTTTAAACACGATTAAAGGAGGATACCATGTCCGATCAACATCCACTGGGGCGAGATGAATTACAAAAAATGAACGCCTACTGGCGTGCCGCCAATTATTTATCCGTGGGACAAATCTATTTACAGGATAATCCGCTCCTTTCCGCCCCCCTCAAGCCGATACATATCAAACCGCGCCTGCTCGGGCACTGGGGCACAACCCCGGGGTTGAACTTTATTTATGTGCACCTGAACCGGGTGATCAAAAAAAATGATCTGAACATGATCTATATCACGGGACCGGGTCACGGCGGTCCCGGACTCGTTGCCAACACCTACCTGGAAGGCACTTATTCCGAGATTTACCCGGATATTTCGCAGGACCGCGAGGGCCTGAAAAACCTGTTTACGCAATTTTCCTTCCCGGGCGGCGTGCCCAGTCACGTGGCTCCGGAGACACCCGGATCAATCCACGAAGGCGGTGAACTGGGATATTCCATTGCGCATGCCTACGGCGCTGTGTTTGACAATCCGGACCTGATTGCCTGCTGCGTGGTCGGTGATGGCGAGGCAGAAACCGGTCCGCTGGCTGCCAGCTGGCAGTCGAATAAATTCCTGAATCCGGTTACAGACGGCGCTGTACTTCCGATCCTGCACTTGAACGGATACAAAATCGCCAATCCCACAATACTGGCGCGCATCAGTCAGGACGAACTGGAAAAATATTTCCAGGGACTGGGGTACAAGCCGTACACAATCAGCGGTGATGATCCCGAGAGCATGCATCAAAAAATGGCGGCAACACTGGATACGGTGATCCAGGATATTAAAGACATCCAGGCGCATGCCCGTGAAACCGGCGATACCAAACGCCCGTTCTGGCCGTTGATGATCCTGAAAACGCCAAAGGGCTGGACCGGTCCCAAGCAAGCGGACGGAAAACAGATCGAAGGCACACACCGCTCACACCAGGTGCCGCTTTCCAATATGAGAACCGATAAAACCCACATCAAGCAGCTAAAGGAATGGATGAAAAGCTACCGGCCGGAGGAGTTGTTTGATGAAAACGGTACCTTTAAAGCGGAACTTGCGGAACTGGCGCCGACCGGCAACCGGCGTATGGGCGCCAATCCGCACACCAACGGCGGATTGCTGCTCAAAGATCTGAAACTTCCGGATTTCAGGGATTATGCCGTCGATTTCGAGAAACCCGGGACCACTACCGCTGAAGCTACAAAAGTTTTAGGCGCTTTTTTACGCGATGTGGTAAAAAACAATGAAACGGAACGCAATTTCCGGGTCATGGGACCGGATGAAACCGCCTCAAATCGTCTCAGCGCCCTGTTTGAGGTAACCAACCGGGTATCTACAGCAGAAATCAAACAGGATGATGACCATATTGCTCCGCACGGCCGGGTGATGGAAGTGCTGAGCGAACACATGTGTCAGGGATGGCTGGAAGGATATCTGCTCACCGGCAGACATGGCTTCTTTTCCTGTTATGAAGCGTTTATTCACATTATCGATTCCATGTTCAATCAGCATGCCAAATGGCTCAAAGTCACCAACCATATTCCCTGGCGGCGGCCGATCGCCTCTCTGAACTATTTATTGACCTCACATGTCTGGCGCCAGGACCATAACGGATTCAGTCATCAGGACCCGGGCTTTATTGATCACGTGGTCAATAAAAAGGCGGAAATTGTACGGGTGTATCTTCCCCCCGATGCCAACACCCTGTTGTCCGTTGCTGATCACTGTCTGAGGAGCAAACAATACATTAATGTCATCGTCGCAGGAAAACAGCCGTCCCTGCAATATCTATCCATGGATGAAGCCGTCAAACATTGTACCGCCGGTATCGGAATCTGGCAGTGGGCCAGCAACGATCAGGGAGATGAACCGGATGTGGTGATGGCATGCTGCGGCGATACCCCGACCATGGAAACCCTGGCCGCCGTGGATATTCTGCGCCAACATTTTGACGATCTGAAAATCCGCGTGGTCAATGTGGTCGATCTGATGACCCTGCAGCCGGAACGGGAACACCCGCACGGGCTTTCGGATCACGAATTTGACACATTGTTCACCACGGATAAACCGATTATTTTTGCCTTTCACGGATATCCCTGGCTGATCCACCGGTTGACATATCGCCGGACCAATCACAAGAACCTGCACGTGCGCGGTTACAAGGAAGAAGGCGCCACCACCACACCGTTTGACATGGTGGTCATGAATGATCTGGACCGGTTTCATCTGGTGCGCGATGCCATTGAACGCGTCCCGAAACTCTCGCGTATCGGCGCGCATGTGAATCAAAACATGCGCGATCTGCTGATCGACCATAAACAGCACACCAACAAATACGGCGATGATATTGATCAGGTTCGCAACTGGAAATGGCCGTATTCAGAATAACGGCAAAGTTGTTCCTGAATATGAGCGGCTTGGAAATAATCCCAACTATTTTAATATGGATGAGCTCTTGTTTTTCTTTGCGACCTCTGCTTCTTTGCGTGAACTGTTTTTTGAATAAAGATAGCAAAAGTCCCAAAAAACTGCATATCTGATTTTTATTAACAGCTTGAATAAAAAAAATCACAAAAGGTGAAATACTTTGATACTTTTCTTTGTTAAAGTGCCATGTAACCGAAAAAATGGAATCTAACAAAATCGAGTAAAAGGAGAAGGTTATGAAACGAATGGCTTTTGCTGTTGTGATGCTGATGATAACTCTTCCTGTCATGGGACAGGCTGATATCGGACTGTATGGTGTGGGCGGCCAGTTGGGCTTTGTCATGCCGGAAGACCCCATTGACAATGCGATCAGTTTTGGAGCGAACGCTGATCTGGGTACCATTATGCCCGATCTGCATCTCGGAGCCTCTGTGGATTTTTGGAAAAAAAGTTATGATGTTGGCTTTGGCAGCGGCTCTGACGCTTCTTTTTCAGTGCTCAGCATCGCAGCGCTCGCAAGATATACAATTGATATCCAGCAGACGTTTACACCCTATGTAGGAGGTGGATTGGGACTGGTTATCGGCACATCCAGTTTTGAATACACTGAACCGTTTTCCGGTAAAAAGGTTGATGAATCTGAATCAGATACCGAACTCGGAATTCATTTACTCAGCGGCGCCCGCATGCCTGTGACTCCGGATCTTGACGGATTTGC
This sequence comes from candidate division KSB1 bacterium, assembly GCA_034521575.1. Classification (NCBI taxonomy): domain Bacteria; kingdom Pseudomonadati; species Candidatus Zhuqueibacterota bacterium. The sequence goes on along the minus strand of JAXHMJ010000003.1, from coordinate 425,913 downwards.
TGAACTCCGTTATACGTTGGGTGATATTGATTATTTTTCCATTTTGGCCGGTGTGAGCTATTCATTGAAATAATATTTTGTAGATACGGGGTTGACAACAATCCCGTATCTCCTTATAAACTGCAGTAATCTCTGATCCTCTTCATCCACCCCTTCTTTAACCTCGACTTTTACATATGCGTCATCCCGCTGACGCAGGCACTTGACCTGTATCGTTGAGAATACACAGCAGATCATCTTTATGAAAAGGTTTGCTCAACGTCGCATCCGCTCCCAGGTGCCTTGCCAGCACAAGATAGTTTTCCGCATCAATTTTGCCGCCGCCGGATATAGCAATGATTCTGGTCAGGGGATTCATCTCTTTGATTTCCTGAATGGTCTCAAGTCCCTCCTTTTCCGGCATGACAATATCGGTAATCACAAGACCGATCCCGGAATGCTTTTGCAGCATTTTCAAGGCATAATATCCATTCACAGCCTCAAGAACATGATACCCTTCGCGATCCAGCATCTTTCTGATCATTCTTCGTATGCTTGCGTCATCTTCTACAATTAATACCTGCATTCAACCAGCCTCCCGGTTTGTTTTTCTTATTGTCTCCTGCACTATCAACGCGATTTCACGCCGGTTAATCGGTTTGGCCAGAACTCGTTCAAAAAGATGCTTGGACTGTTCCACCCTGACCTGTTCGCTATAACCGGTCATCAACACAACAGCCGGTTTCTTGTCCAGCTTTCGGATTTCTTGCGCTAGTTCAATCCCGTCGAGTTCCGGCATGGTTAAATCCGTCAACACCAGATCGTATTGCGCCTTTTTGTGCCTTAATACATCAAGAGCATCCGGACTATGGGTATAACTGTCAACCTGATATCCCAGTTTTTTCAGCATTCGATTCAGCATTGACGCAATGGCTGTCTCATCATCCACAACCAATATTTTACCTTTACCGGCGGGAATGTTTTGGGTCTGAGATTCATCCTGCACGTCCGCCTGCGAAACCGGGATATAGACGCTGAACAGCGTGCCCTGGTTCGGTTCGCTTTCGACAACGATCGCGCCGTTGTGGCCTTTGACGATCCCATGCACCACTGACAGCCCCAACCCCGTACCCCGGCCCCCTTTTTGGGTGGTGAAAAAGGGTTCAAAAATTCGATTCATGGTGTTTTCATCCATGCCAACGCCGTTATCCTGGACGACAAGTTGAACATAATCGCCAACTTTTAACTCCGGATCAAGCAATGCGGTTTTTTCATCGACAGTTGTTTGGTTCAGTTCAATCTTTAAATATCCGCCTTTGTCCGATAGAGCTTGGTAAGCATTGGTACACAAATTCACCATCACCTGGTGCATTTGTGTGGCATCAGCCAATACAGCCGGACATGTTGTATCAATGTTTTTTCGAATGTCTACAGTCGTTGGAATGGTGGCACGCATCAGTTTCACTGCCTGCCTGACAACCGTATGCAGATAAAGCGGCGTCTTTTGTTTCGACTCGTTGCGGCTAAAGGTCATAATCTGCTGAATCAACTCTTTGGCGCGCTCGGCGCCCTCTATGATATACTGCAAATCCTCACGCACCGGATGAGACGCCTCCAATGCATCCCTCCCCATTTCTGCATATCCGAGAATTGGAGTGAGAATATTATTGAAATCATGGGCAATACCGCCGGACAGCGTGCCGATCGTCTCCAGTTTTTGCGACCGATGCAGCTGCGCTTCCAGTTTGGCACGTTCGAGCTCTGACTGTTTGCTTTCTGTGATGTCTTCCACGATGCCAATAAGCCGCATCGTTCCATTTCCGGCGCTGTGTTCGACAATACTGCCCATATCACGGTACCATTTATAAGACTCATCTCTCGCCCTGATGCGGTATTCCACGTGATAACGGTCGGTTTTGCCGTCCAAATGATCGCGCATGGCCTGTATGGTCTTTTCACGGTCCTCCGGATGGATCAATGTTGTAAAGTCCTGATACTGTGTAAAAGACTCCGGCTTGTATCCCAGAGCCGTGGCTTTCATATCATCAAATTGCACCTTACCTGAAGGCAGCTGCAATTCCCACCAGGCCAGATTACCGGCCTTTAGACCGGCCTGAATGCGTTCGTTCAGGCTTTCAGCGGCTTGTTCTGCCTGACGTCGGTGAAGAATGAGCGACGCGTGACTGGCAATGGTTTCGATGGCGGATTTAAACTGAACGCTGTGCCCTTTTTGCGTCAAAATGACAATACCGCCATAGGGTTCATTATTCAGAGAAAATCCCACCCCGTACGAGGCATCGACATTCAACAGCTTTTCAATAGAGTCACAAATAGATTTGGGCACTTTGTGTTCCAGTAGATCATAGGCGCCGCCCGGCACTTGCACCAGTTTACCGGTGACATAAAGCTTTGTGAGTTCCCCCATGTCTTCAGGATGAAAATTAAAACTGTCTTTGTCAGCGCCGATCATCTTGTAAATACGGTTGAGTATCTTTCCGTAACCGGCCATGGCTCGGACCTTGACATGTCCGGTTTCCGGCTCGTACATGGAAATCAGCACATAGGTCTTTGGATTAAAAGAGTGGATTTGATCCACCAGGTATTGGCATAATGCATTTAGATCAGTGATACGGCTGCTTTTCACCAGTGTATCGGTGATAAGCTCCAGTTCGCGCACATAGTCTCTTTGCTGCTGTTCCAGTTGCTTGCGGTCGCTAATATCTCGCACCCATTCCACAAAATGGGTGCAGTTTCCGTTATGATCCAAAAGCGGGATGATACGGAGATCCATCCACTTGCCGTCAGAAAGTTCAATCTCTGAACGATGAGTTTTTTTCGACTGAATGACTTTCCCAGCCCGGCAATCCGGGCATTGTTTATGATAACCCCGAAGTGTTTTATAGCATTTGCTGTTCAGGATACGTTTGTCCTCCGGTATCGCGCTAAATCCGTTCCAGTTGCAGTACACAATATTCAGATCTGTATCATGCACCGAGATGCTGTCGGGCACTGCTTTGAGCATATCCTGAAATAATTTTTCCTGGGCACGCAACTGATTTTCAGCCTGTTTACGAGCGCTGATATCCAGACAGGTGGTTTGATAAAAGGTTTCGCCGTTATATTCAATTTTTGAACTTGAGAGCAAAACATGCACCTCTTTTCCGTCTTTTCGCTTCAAGGTGGTTTCAAAATCGCTCAACACAGCGTTTTTATCCAGTATTTGGATAGCACGCTCGCGGTCTGCAATATTTTTATATAAATCGGATGATTTTACTCGCAACAATTCGTCCCGGGTATATCCGAGGATCGTAGCAAAGGCGTCGTTGGTTTCAATGATTTGTCCGTCAGGCCTGGCCAGCCCAATCCCCATCAAAGAATTTAAAAACAGCTTTTCATATCGCCGCATGCCATCTCCGATCTGCTGCAGAGTCTTTCGTCGTTCAGTCACATCACTGATAATTTTATTGACTCTAATCACTAAAAGTTCAATATGCTCCGAATCGACAACCACGCAATCTGCTGCTCCGGTTTGAAGCATAGCCGCATGCAAACGAGTCTGCTGCGGCGGCGTCATCAAGAGTACGGGAGTACAGAGACGACGCACCTGGAGTTCAGACATCACTTCATTCCACGTCATATCCGGGCACTCGGAACTCAGAAGCAGAATCTCGGTCTCACTTTCACCCAGTGAATCCAGACCGGCTTTGGCGGTTTCCGCGCCTCTGATCGGGTATTGCTTCTGCCTGAGGCCTTGAAAAATGCATTGTTTCAGGTTTTGATCCGGATGTACAACAACAAGTTGAATAGCGTCCGCGTCGTGCAGATGGGGTTTATCGTGTGTCATTCAAAGTCCCGGGCATTAGAATCATATAGACAAATAGCGTTCAGATGAGCAATGATCATAACAAACCGAATAATTGTATAAAAAATGAACACATTTGTGTGTTTTGGTCTGATATTGACAAAGCTGCAAGATAAATGCCATTCAATTGATAGAGTTCAAGATAATCAGCCTTGGGTGTAAATTGTACAAGAGTGTACCTGTCACGTACCCCATAAGCTGTAAAACGATATGATTGCTCGCATGTAATCCAGCCCCTTTTCGCCATTAAATTTGCAAATCAGCATTTTTTTTTGTACGTTAACTAAAATAGTCACACAGATCAAAGCATGAAACTCAATATACTGACAGTCGGAGACCCCGGCAACAAACATCTGAAAGCCCTGGCCGACAGATATACCCAACGGATACGCCGGTACGCACCGGTCATGCGAACCGCCGTCAAGCCGGTCCGCATCAAATCGCTTTCCAAAGAACAAATCAAACAGCAGGAAAGCGACAGGCTGTATGACAAATGTTTGCAGCACGACCATGTGGTCGCACTGGATGCCCGGGGAGAACAAATGAGTTCGGAGGACTTTGCCCAATTTTTTAATGACAGCGCGCGCCGAAGCGTCAGGCAAATCACATTTGTGATTGGCGGACCGCTGGGACTGGACTCTGCATTTCTAAAACAAGCGCACCGGCGCCTTTCCATCTCAGCGATGACGCTGCCGCACGAACTCGCCCTTGTGGTGCTGCTTGAACAAATCTATCGTGCGCACACCATATTGAAAGGCGAGCCCTATCACAAATAAGGAGAATGGTATGAGACGAGCTAATTTATCGATGTTGGCGTTCCTGATTTTTATATCCTGCGCCCATCAACGCTCTGTACATATGAATTTTACTGAAAAATTTGAGGGACTGACCCAGCTGGTGCTGGCCTCCCAGACCATAAACGTGGATTTTACGGATCGGATCAGCAAACGAATTCTCGGCATATTCCCGAGCAATGCCCAGGTCAAAGTTACATCCAATGTCTCATTTGATTTTTATATTGATTTTGACAAAGAAGGCTATAAAGCAGAATACGATCAAAAGAGCAAGACATTGTATTTTTCAGCGCCGCCCATCCGGGTGAAAAAACCGGTCATCAATGCCTCCAGCGTCAGTTTTCCGGAAACCGGGCTTTTGGTAAACGAGGAACGCGAAGCTCTGGCCATTCTTGAAAATCTGACAGACCGGTTTATTCAAGAGGGAGAAACACTTTTAACCCGGGAATATGTTCGTGAAAAATGTCATGAAAAATGCAGCGAGTTTTTAAAGGGGTTGAGCAGCGATCTGGGATACAAAGTAGAGTCGGTGGAATTGACATTTGGACCCTTGGAACTGGCAAGCAGTCAAGCAGATTCACTTTAACAATCATAGCTCACAGTAAAAAATGCCGGTGCACCGCACCGGCATTTTTTAGGTTAAACCGGAAATTTGTAAATGGTTGTGGTATCATATTGATCTCCGGGCTGCAGCACGGTCGACGGAAATTCCGGCTGGTTCGGAGAATCCGGATAATGCTCGGGTTTCCAGACAAAATCCATGCCGTTTTTGATACACCGTGTTTTGTTTGCCGGTAAGGGTCCCATCCAGGAAATTACCGGAATAAAACTGAACACCGGGTTCTTTGCTATAGACCTCCAGCATGCGTCCGGATTGCGGGTCAGTGACACGCGCGACAAACCGCACGTCGCCGGCTTTGCCCTTGATGACAAAATTATGATCATAGCCGCCGGCGCGTTTCAATTGTTCATCATCCTGATCAATGTCCTGACCGATTGGTTTGGGTTGAGTAAAACCCATGGGCGTACCCTGAACCGGCTGGATTTTTCCGAGTGGAATCAACTTTTCATTGATCGGTGTAAAATGATCGGCGTTCAACTCGAGCACATGATTCAGGACATCGGATTTTCCCGCATCTTTAAGATTGAAATAGGTGTGATTGGTCAGATTCACGAGCGTTTTTTGGTCGGTTGAAGCGCGGTATCGGATTACAATTTCGTTTTCAGCGGTGAGCGTATACGAGACAACCACATCCAGATTGCCCGGGTAATTCTCTTCCCCGTCGGGAGAATGGTAATGCAGTTCCAGCACGCCGCCGTCTTTGGACGGGTGTTCCACCACATCCCAGACCTGCTTGTCAAAGCCTTTCTCTCCGCCATGCAGATGGTTCGGGCCGTTGTTGACCGCCAATTTATAGACTTTATCATCCAGTTTGAACTGACCGCCCGCGATCCGGTTGCCGAACCGTCCGATAATACATCCGAAATAAGGACTGTCCTTGATATAGGCACCCAGATCATCAAAGCCCAACACAACATCTGTAACATTCCCCTGTTTGTCCGGGACCAGAATCGACGTAACCGTACCGCCGTAATTTGTAATTTTAACCTGCATACCGTTTTCATTGGTCAGCGTATACAAAGACACATCCGTGCCGTCCAAGGTTGTTCCAAAGGGCTGCTTTTCAATACTCATAGGGTCCTTTCTGTAGGGTTTAAAAGAATGAATAACAATGTCCTAAACATAAATAATTTCTGACTGAATTCAAATGAAATTATTGATATACCAGACGTAAAAAAGCCCGGAGATTTTCCCGGGCCGATATATCAAGATATTGTGTGTGGTCTTTTATTCAGAGACAATGGTATAGGTAATGTGGTGGATTTCTGATTTCTCCTGGTTTTTCAACCGGGTGATCGCATTATAGTTCAAATTACAAGATCCACGGGAACGACCGACCCCTCTGATAAAATCCTGCGCAGCGGGACTGTTTCCAAGCCTTATTTTCCCGGCAGATTGCCCTTTCTCGACTTGTTCGGCCTGGACATAAAGCTTAAATTCAGAATTTGAATTATCACTTTGTACCGTTATTTTGCGTTCGTTTGAAAAAATGCTCCACTGCAGTCGGCAGGAATTATCTATTTGCTCGGCATGACCTTGATTAGATGAATTTTTATCACTGTAAAATGTAAAATCAACATTACCGCCCTCAAGCTCCAAATGATCAACAGGGATAATACGAATAGAAACCGAATGGCTGCAGCTATTTGAGGCGGCCAAAATATAGACTGGAATAAAAAGGCAAAAGACAAAAACACGTGTAACTCTGTGCATGAGAATCCTCCTTGGCTTTACGTTCAAGAATTATTCAAATCTCATGCCAGACGTTACTTGCTTTACACCACACCCTCCTTATTTACTGTTTATTTTATAGTTAAAATGTCCTGATTTCTACCATTTTTTAAACAATGATACTTCTTTCAATCAAATGTGTTCAATTTTCAACATTTTTACGGACACTGATACTTTATTAATTGTTTTTAATGCGTTTGCATCTTAAGTGTATTTTAGGATCTTTTTATATTATGTTCATTTTTTTTACACTGCATCTCTCTGCTTTGTAATTTTCCAAATATTATACACATTATACCGATCCTGAATATCAAATGTCAATTTTTTTATGAGTTTGACAGTGTCGTATTTACAACTCGGTTAATGTGTAATAAACAATTGCAGAGTACTGACCGGCCTCCAAAGGAAGAGATACCCCTCTCAACTCATATTCCAGAGGAATATTATTATGGTTATGACTGCCGGAACAAAAATTTATCCCCATTGAATTCAACTGCTGAAATGTTTCACCCCCTTGAATATTTCCTACAAAAAAATCCCCATCTCCTGTTCGTCTGACCCATATTTCCCAATCAGGTTGCCAATTAACGCTTTGTATATGGACCTCGACCTGCCAATCCCAACGAAAAAACCAATACCACCATTCACCTCGGGCTTTAAGAACATCAAGATCAATCAAGGCCCCTTCATTTGTGCTGTTATAAATGGATTGAATATTGCTTCCCGGGCCACCGGTCAAGTCAGACACATCAATATTCAGATTCCAGTTTCCATCAACATTTATGTATGTATTTTGGGCACAAGCCAAGCCGGATAACAATATCAGAACCGATGCGCAACATTTCCACATTTTCATAAAACACCTTTAAAATCATATTTTAGTCGATTCCGCGATACGAGTAGAAATTCAACACTCGTTAATTTGGTTTATTCAAATAGCCGCTAAACCTGACAATATACACAATACTAAGCAAAAGCTGTACCAGAATCAATCAACAACATCATCCCATTGCTGAAATTGAATTTTACGTTCTTTCCTTTGAAGCATAATCTCTATATGCTTTTGACCACCCGGATTCAGTTGAAAAGCCCATTCGCTGCGTTCCAGTTGATGGGTATCAGGGATACAATTATCATATACTTTCAATTGCCAATTGCCGGGTCTTGTATTTTCAAATTCAAAACTCCCATCCTTGTTGGCAATTCTTCTCAAGACTTGCTCCCCTTGCCGCATTTCAATAACAATTTGAGAACAGGGTGTATCCAGAGTCGAGAGCGGATTTTTCTTGCCGTCTTGTAAGACATGCAAGCGTCCCGAGACGATTGCCCCTGTTGTAAGGGTGAGCCCAAAATAATTATCTCCCTCGGGCAGTGCTTGTATTTTAATGGGGAGCGGAATCGTGGTGACATGTTGCATTCCAAGAGTGGATCGATCCAATGATATAAAGTGGAGCCCCGGTTTGATACCGGAAAACACAAAATATCCCGCCGTATCGGTAATTGCGGTATATCCGTTCAGTCTGACAATAATATTATTGATATTTTCGCCGTTTTGACTGCTGATTTTCCCCCTTATTTGTGCCAAATCTTCTTTTTTGTATAATGGTATACCAAAGGGGGCGCGATAATTGATAATAAAGGCTTTATCCTTTAAATGGGTACGATAACGCAATAGCGAATACCTTGCCTGAAATTCTATACTATGCTTAAACGGCAGTGTATACTCGATATCAGCCTGAAACAAATCGCGATCCCGGTAATATTCTTCCAGTTTAAATCCATTCTGCATGCTGACCTGAATTTTCCAATCCGGCCTAATATGAATTCTGGCGTGAAAACCGATATTTAAAGTACTGTTCCGCTGCATAGAATACTGCTTGCTGTTTTCATAATAGAAAAACAGGCGATAAAACTGATTGATAGACGGTTGATAAGACACATTGGAATTCAACTTGAACAAGAGAGAATTTATTTTCTCAAAACCCGGTAACAAATTCTGAAAATAACCAAAATCACTGTAAACTGATAATCTCCAGTTATTTTGTTTTAATGAACTGCGCAAATGAATCGTCTGTTCTTCATAAGAGAACAAGTGACGCGGCAGTCGATCTTTTCTCATAATCTGCCGATAGGCGCCAAAAAGATACACATTTCCGGTCAATCGATGCTGAACACCGAATTGCAATCTTTCGGAATAGGGGGCAACATATAATGTCGTGTCCTGATCCAGATTATCGGCGTCCTTTTGCAAATTTAAAGTAAAAAGCCAGTTATTAGTTAAATGATAGGATGCATTGGCTGAAATATATTCAGAATCATTATAATAACCCTGATAATTTTTATCAGCATACAGAATACTGGCATTTGCACGAAGCTTTCCAAGCTCGGTGTGGACTGAAATGTCCGCACCTGTACCGCTCTTATCTTGCGCCGTACTTGTCGACATTTCAATACGGGTTCTCAAAAATTTAAAAGGACTCACTTGACCAACGTAACTGATGAGTTGAGCCGAGTAATTAGAATATTCTTTTTGAAGCACATTAATTCCGAGGTATTCTCTGGAATTCAAATGAACTCTACTATGTACCGCATATTCTTTTTCAAACTCCGGTCGCCATCTGGGTTGTTGAAAAAAGCCACCCACCTGAAGGTGATCTAAATTCAGACTAACAGAAACGCCTCTGCCAAACCGATGGTTTTCGGTGAGCTGTGTTACCCGTTTTGCGTGATCTCCCACATCGACCCGCAACTTTTTAAATTGATAACTCAGGGCATACAAATCATATTGGCCGAGAGACGAATAACCATAATAATCCGGTCCCCGCATGTTTAACATCAGATGATGATTTTTGTTCTTGTCAACATATCCTGATCCCTGAACTTGAAATTGTGGTCCCGATTTTTGCCGAGCGGTATAATCAGAGTAAAAGTAGGCAAGTTTAGTGCGCAAAGGAAAATCAAAATAAGAATCGACTTTGCCTGTTTTCACAGGCAGCACATCCACCAGATGAGTGCTTGAAACCCATGTCGAGTCCATATTTTTAACCTGTGCCCGCAAGTGAATCCGTTTTTTGCCGGCGGATGTTATATTTTTGTCGGTGCGCGCCGACAGCTGAAACAAATAGCAGGAATCAGGGGACAAAATAACGGGATCAAATTGATTGATTATCTGTGCGCCATCAACATCGATTATCACGGTATCCTGTAAATTTCCAGCGTTACAAATATTATAAACAGCCTCAATTCGAGTTCCCGCACGAACATAGTCAGGGATCGAAACAGGATTTAAAATCAAGTGATGATTTTCTTTTACCTGAATCCAAAGCGTAAACGAACGGGTTTTATCGGGATTCTTCGCGTCAATGAGCAAATACTGAACGGGATATTGAGCCGCTTTTGTGTTTTTAGGGATATAAAAACTAATCAGATCTATACATTTTTGATGCGGCTGCAGATCAAACCCAACCGGTTCGATGACAAGGCGCCAATTTAAAGGCAGCAAGACTTTACTTTTTAAAGTTTGAACAGCAGAACTCTTGTTTAAAAGCTGAAACCGCGCGGTCACGTCGTTTCCGTCATTGACAGAGAGAACAGAACCTTGATGGTGTAACACGGAAACCGGCAAAGTCTCCCCGTTTATTTTCATCACCAAAACACATAAAAAGATAATAATTGTCCATACCCCATATCTCATTTATTGAGTTCCAGCGTAAACCTTATGCCGAACAAATCATCCTGTCCACAGTCTGCAATCAACAACGCCTGATAGGTACCGGTTTGTACATCCTCAAGTTCGATATGAATTCGATTCGAAGTCCCCGGATAGGATTTTTGCTTTTTATGTTCAAATCGCCCCACCAATTCACCGTCATCGTTATACACCTCAAGATTCATCAGGGGCCGCAATATACGCGTCCCCTTATTTTCGTAATCCACTTGAAGAAAAAAGCGATTTTCTTTTTCAACAAATTCTGTCTGTAGAAATGTAATCTTTTTTGTACCTGTCGCGCCGATATTGGTCACCATCTGAATCCCGTAACGAATACGCGACTGAACGGTGACGGCATCATCCCGAATCTGATCCGGATCAATTTCCGGCACATTCTCAACCATTAACATACTCCAATACGTGCCGCTGAGAGATTCTGATTCCGGGACTGTCAATTGATAATTAACAACCGTTCGTTGCCTGGGTTCAATAATCAATTCTTTGGGTGTAAACTCGATCCATTCAGCATTAGAACGATCCAGACTACCCGGCTCGGGGTAATGCGTTTCTCCTGCTGCGTTAAAAAAATAGTCTGTCTGATAAATACGCACACGTCCCGGTTCATCTGTAAGATTTTCAAGTTCCACCACACCCTTGTATTCTTCACCCGGAGACAATTGCTGTTCATGAGTGAGTCCACCTAATACGACAATACCGGAATGAACAAAACCGGCGCTTATTAAAAAAGCAAGCAGTGTAAGTTTTTTCAAGGTTCCGATCATGGTTTTTCCCGATTCATTCATTTACCACTGATTATAAAAAGTATTGCTGCAATATAATAAAAAAGGGATAGAAAAAACTATCCCTTTTCAACCGGAACACTAAATCCCTGCTAATTTGTATTTGTAATGGTATAGGTTACTGTGAGCGGCTGGTCATTTACATCATCCAAATCAGTCACATCATCCGGGATCGCAAGCGAATAAGTCAACTGGGCGCCATTGGTGCCCAAACCTGTCCAGCAGCTTCCGATACCGGTAATAACATCAGCCGCAGCACTTGACAATACGACGCCGGTCTGCACATCACCCTTGTCTCCGCCGCCGCCTGTGGCAGCTGCTGCAGACACGCTCAAGGTCAGGGGAGATTCCACATCAGCATCCAACGCTGCTGTAATCTTGTTGTCCGTGGTGCTGAAAATTGACGAATAAAGCAAATAATTATCACTCACGCCGCTGCTGCTGACGATAACCGGTTTTTCACCCGCACTAGCGGGAGCGCCGACCTCAAAAGCGACAGGCCTGCCGCCACCCTCCAAACCAATCAGCTGAAATCCGTTTACAGTGATACTCAGATCATGCGTAGCTGTCTGCGCCTGAACACCCGCTACCACACCCAACGCCAACACCACAACACACAACACCTCAAGATACCGTTTCATTTAAAACCTCCATATTAATAATTTAAAAGTGATGATTTGTTTTCTATGTTAAGTTACTTTTTCATTTGCAACATCTATGCCATACTAATATTTCAATTTTATTATACTATTTTTATTGAGTTTATATACTTTCCATCTTTATAATAGGCCTGCTTAATAATCACAATAATCGGTACCTTTTTCCTCATTGGTACCTTTTGTACCATATTAGCTCCATACCCGCGGCAACCGATTTTATTATTGTTTTTATTTCACTTAAATTAACTTATAACGAATGATAGAGACATCAACAGAGGTCTTAACATACCGGTCAAATGAGTGAGTCATTTTTCCCCAAAAGCACATAACAGTGACACACCTGAGGGACATTGATGACATTTATCCCACAGGCGATCACAAAAACTATTCCTGTTTGCTGCTTTCTTTGTCTCGATACTTTTTCAGCATTTCTTTCACTTTTTCCAGACTTTGTTCCGCCTCTTTGCGCTCTTTTTGAATCTGTTCCAGGGATTTTCGCATCTTTTCGGTATCATCCTCTTCTGAAATAATGCGTTCAAACAGATCACGTTGTTCTTCAGCCTGCTGTATGAGTTGCTGCCGCGGCGTTGTAGAATAGACGGAAAGCGGCAGCACGGTGATCCGAATTCCGGTATGCACACGCCAGCCGGGTGTGTTGGGCAGTGGAGACGGTATCTGACGCGCTCCCACTGTCGTTTCCCTGTCATGATTCAGACGGATATCAATCCCGCTGATCCACTGCAACCAGAGTTTGGGTTTGTAAACCACGGTCGCGTTTAAAAACCAGGTGTCTTCGCGCCCTGCAGCGGCTGCCGGGGGACGCATGCTAAACATATTGCCGTAGCATTCCAGTTGATAATCAAACAACTCAGTCGGATAGGAAACCCCGGCGGCGAGTCGAAAGGCCTGACTGTTTTCTCCGGCTTTCGCGCCAACCGCGGCAGCATTGTCAACCAGCACCTGTCCCGCCTCGTTATAATCCCACAGTCCCAGATTCAAATGTGCGTGCAGCGACTCTTGCGGAAACAAAGGATCTACAGCATAGCTCACACAAGCTGTTGCACCTCCTTCAATGGCATAGGCCGAATAATGTTCAAAAATGACATTATATTTGGAACCGGTCGGGAATCGTAAACCGGCGTCCAGACCAAATGACCAGTGACTTTGCGGGGAGAACGAAAACGATCCTGCTCGAAAATTCAAAAAGGTGTCCCAGGGTACGGCTTCGCGCACCCCCTGATGCACGTCCTGATAAACCACCGGTGTCAAACTAACCGAAACATGATCTGTAAATCCATAGGTGAGCGCCATGGCGCCGTGTACATCCCAGATCATATTGCCGCTGCTGTAGCGGGTTTCCGGATCGATATATTCTTTGGCCTGCCCCCAGAACCGCATATGCGGAAACACTCGAAAGGTCCCGGCCGGGGTGGTCCAGGCGGCGCGGGTGTAAGACAGCCCCACATCACCGTTGCGTGTTCCAAAAGCCCAGACTGTGGTTTGCAAACAACATAAAATAACACATAATCTTTTCATCGAAAATCTCCCAAATTTATACCGCAACTCAACCTGTGAACATCCTGGAAATCATTGGCCACAAATGCATAATTTAGGTGCAGACGCCACCAGTACAAACCGGCGCCCGCCGTTAATCCGTCCGCGTTGCGGCCAATTCGCAGGGCCAGATTCTTTAAAGTAAATTCAACACCGCCCAGATACCTGGACTCGTACTGAACCCGTTTGGTATAATAGAAATTGAGTTCTGCATCCCACTGCCGGATCGGATGCTGATAATGCAGGCCCCAGGATCGTGTCGTCATGATACGGTCACGGTGTTCCGTATCCCATTTCAATTCGGTCCGGCTGATATCCTTGACAGATACACCCAAAGCAACACGTCCGATCTTTCGGTTTTGCAAAAAACGTCCCAAATGAAAACGCAGCATTCCACCCACATCCACACCCAGGGCGCTGGCATCATGCTCACCCAACACCTGCCGGATCAGTTTGAAATTCACGCCCAGGGGCAAATCCACCGGCAAATCATCATACCACCAGCCCAGAGGCATGGGAAACGTTATATTTTTCGCCACTGACAGGTACAATGCATCCTCTGTATCCCGGATCGTCCCAAGCTGCGTCCCGTCGGGGCGCAAGGCCAACTGATAATTGCGATCAGAAAACGATTTACCCTGCAGTTCGGGATAAACCGGAATGTCATTCACCGAAAAGCGCGCCCAGTGAAATGCAAATGCGGTTTCGGATTCGAGAGGCATAGACAGACCGGCTATGTGATAATGAGCCATGGGGTCGGACAAGGATCCAAAGGTGGGCGCATACATCAAATTGACAAACGCGCGCTGCAGAAACACCAGAGACGCGGGATTGTAATAGAATGTTTCTCCGTTGCCGGCCATTGCCACTGCAGCATCAGCCAGGGCCATGGGCCGGGCGCCGGTCCCCCATTCTAAAAAAGAACCGGCATAGCGGCCGCCGCCGGACGCCCGCAAAGCCGAAAGCAAAAGGCATATCAAAACTATTTTACTGTATCTTTGCAATTTTGCCCTCGACGTGTTTTACACCCTTTTTATGTTTAGCGCTCAGACGGAAAAAATAAACACCATTCGCAACCGGATACCCCTCATGATCAAGACCGTCCCATAATATTTCATGATAATCCGCGCCCAACGGATTGGGATCCTCACCTGACAATCCCGGGTATAGACGCCGGATCAAACGTCCGGAGGTGGTATATATTACAAGCTGTATATCCCGGCAGGGCTGGGTCACAACAAAGGCAAAACGCGTTTGATCCGCGAACGGATTTGGATAATTGCCTAAAAACTCCAGTGCAAACTCCCGATTGATGGTAAATTCAAACTCTTTTTCCTCACCCTGATTGCCGCTGGCATCCACGGCCTGCACCACCAACCGATGCGTACCGGATTCAAATTCCGGATTCAACTCGATGACATGCTGATGAGAAACAGGCAGGGTGTCCTGCACCACCTCATCTGTAATATCCTCATCATCGAGAAAAACAGTCAGACTGGAACGCGACAGATAAAGTCCGTTATCATCCTGAATGCGCAGAGCCAAAAGCGGTGTGGCGCTGATGAATTTTCCCCACACATAGGGCTGACCATCGATTGACAGCGACACCACCGGCGGTTCCTGATCCGAACTGTTCAGCACCGCTAATTTTCCACTTTTACGAATTTCAGCTTCGAGTCCGGTGTTCTGCAGCGATGTCGGCAGCTGAATCCAATATGAACCCTTGACCGGCTTTTGATAAACCGCAAGCTGCTGCGCCTCCTGACGCAGAGAATCCGGCAGAGTCCAGGATAAAACAAGCGGTTGTGCTACAGCCGCGGGATTGCGAATTTGCAAGTCAATTCCGTATTTCAGCGCCCTTTTCAACGCCGGCTGTTCAGAAATTGTGATAAAAGAATCCGGCTGTGCATAAACAACGCTTGGTTGAGAAAAAGACGAGGCCGATACACTCAAACTTACAGTATTCGTGATATCAACCCGAGTCAGCTGCGAATCGCCAACCTGAAAACCAAAGCCGGGCATCGCCTGCAGCACATGCCCATCTATAACATTTTGCAGTATATTATTGTTCCGGTATTCATCCGGCGTACTGCTGTCCGGATCAATGACAACCCGCACCTCAAAATTTGAAAAAGGCGGCGGATAAGGGACAGATGCCTGCGTCTCTGCACCGGCGCGCAGGGTCACACTGTCAAGCCCGATTGGTTGCCAATCGTCTTGTCCGGCGGTCCGGACACTAAACTCAACAGGTACATCGGTTACCGTCTGATCACCCAGATTAGTAATACCTGTATTAAGCGTTACACGGTCATTTCCTTCAAGAAAAATAACAGAATCTACGAGTGCCGGTTCCTGTCCATAAGGAATGGTTTTGGCCAGGGCAAACTTGTAATTTTCATTCGATTCGGTTTGTACATAAAGGGTATAGTTGACAGTCAGTCCTCTCCATTCGATATAACGGCCGCGCTCTGCATGATACCAGTTCTGATCCCGCGGCTGCAGGACAATGGAATCGCCCATAACCCGAACCCAAACATGCTGTAACGGTTCATTAGCCAGGATTCGGGCGTGAATATATAAACTGTCGTTTGGGAATTGCGTATAAACGGAATCCACCAGCGCCTTGTCCATGCTGAAACGGCTGGCCCCGTGCGCTTTCTTGCCGACAGGGTCTATCGAGAATGCGCGAACCGTGCCGGTACGGCCGTTCAGCCGGGACGGCACCGGCCAGCTGAATGTAGCGGCGCCGGATTGAATCGGTTTCGCCCGGGATTCTAAAATCTGAAAACTGCTGTCCTGTACGTCCATATATACAGTACCCTGTTCAGATGATGATCTGACCTCAACATGCAGTGTATCGCCCGGTTGCACCAGTCGGGGTGTGGCCTGAATATCAAGTTTAGAGTCAGGCAGGGGGAGCCGCAAGGCCGGATCTCCCAGCAAATGATACTGATCCAGTTCCGAAGCGACAATAGGGCCGATATAATGCGCATGATAATTAATTTTACCGGCTGCCAGCACCCGCCCGAGGGTTTCGCCCGGATTCTCGTACAGATATTTTAAAATTTCCTTTTCCAGATAATAATCATTCCAGAACCAGCCGACGCCGCTGGCAGCCACCATCGCCACACAGCCCTGTTCGGAAAACAAGAGTTCTTCCGCCAGGGAGCGCCGGTGCGGCGATTCAAACGCGCCGGTAAAACAGGTCATACTGAAAATAACCGGCCAGCGATCCTGTGAATAAATACGCTCCACATCATTTAGACGCAGCAGCCCGTTATCCGCCCATACGGCGCCGCCACCGTGACCGTGAAACGTCATAATGGAACAGCCCATGTCAAAATAGTCCAAAAGATCGGCTGTGCCGCCGAAAAACGGATCATCATCCAGACCCGATTCTCTTAACGTGGCCAGAAAGCGTTTTTGAACGGACGGTGACAGTGTCTTTGCCAGATCCAGTTTCTGTGTTCTAAACGTCGGGTTGTTTCCCGATATCATTAATAACCGATTGTACCAATCGCCGGCCTCGCCGCCGCGTTCATAGTCG
The DNA here is from genome assembly GCA_034521575.1 of candidate division KSB1 bacterium. NCBI lineage: Bacteria > Pseudomonadati > Candidatus Zhuqueibacterota bacterium. The sequence goes on along the minus strand of JAXHMJ010000003.1, from coordinate 408,656 downwards.
ATGATTTTATTGGTAATAGTCTCAAGTTCTTCCACCGTGCGGACCGGCAACCTGCCGAGAAATACATCCGGGATGCGGTCATCGCCATCCAGCCGAGAGTACCAATAATCGCTGGCAGCGGCGCCAAATTTGAACGTCTGCAGCATATGCACCGGCACATAATCCAGGGTATCCGCTGCCATATGCAACCGTTCGTAACAACCGTCCCCCACCAATAAAACATACTGCAGTTTGCCGCCCTGTGCCACGCTTTTGATATAATCGCGTATGGCAAATGAGGAAGGCCGTCCGTAATTAAATTCATCGTAAATATCCGTGGTTTCGACAACCCGCACCTGATAACCGGTCCCCCGGCGGTATTCGATAAACCGCTGCAAGGCTTCGGTTGGCCTGAACTTGGGATGTGAAATAACCAGATAATCCGCATCGCCGGTTTCCGACAACAAATCCGAGGCTGTATCCGCGAGAATCCGGTCCGGATGTTTTCTGGCGTCCGGGGTTACGGCAAGGAAGTGAATATCACTCGAATAGACATTTTCCTGAAAACTGATCTGAAACGATGTATTGCCTTCAAAATCCTCCACTTGGGCGATTTGCGCTCCCCTGAGCTTGCTGTGTCCGAGTTTGTACAGATCAATCTCATCGCTTTCAAACCCATCGATGCGAAACAGAAATTTACCGCGTTTCTGATGGGGAGGCACAGTGAACCTGAGCAATCCGGCATGCGCCCGATACAGTCGGGGATAGCGCACCTGAAACCAGTTCAGCATCACATAATCAAAGTCATCCGGGCTGCGTGTATTCAAAAGCGACAGCACATTGCTTCCATGCTGCAAATGCGCGCCGCGCAGCGGTGTGGTTTCATCATTTTGCACAATTGCCCGGTCCTGCCCGGTCCAGGCGGAAGAAGATATAAAACGGTCATTCATATAGGCGCCGGCCTGGTGTTGTTGAGTCGTTCCGGGGGTACGGCCGCACATCATAATTTTTACAAACACCGGTAAAATGGACTGCTGGTCCGGATGTATCAATTCAAAAGAATATTCTTTTTTTTCTCCGCTTTCAAGTCCTCCGTCCCAGAACCAGCGATCCCGCATGTCCTGTGTTTGCACTGAGGACAAGCGTTCATAAAATGAATTGCGCTCCACATGCACCGAATCATAAAATGCAAACGGCCGAATCACATCAGTATCAAATGATTCGGAAGACACTGTATTTTCCACGCTCATCCAGCGCCCTTTGCGGTTCCAGGACAACCCGTACACATTGGCGCGCGTAAACGGATCCATGGCGATATCGGGCGCTTCCGGAAACACCTGCGCGCTGGGGGTTCCCCAGAATTCAATATAGTCTTCGGCATGAAACTGTCCATCCTGCCAGCCGCTGACATACACGGGCACCTGCTCACCATTACAGCGCAAAGCCAGATTGCGCATATCAATATCAAACAAATCCACTCCGGCCGAATCCAGATCATGGCCGGTGACGCGGTAAAACCCCTCTTCAGACACCATGATCTTGCATCGCTCTCCGGTTTCAGCAGAACGTTTTTGCAGCGGCGGCTGTGCCGAGACCGGCTTTTGTTCCGACCGCAGCAGCGGATACAGGGAATCTATAAAGTCTTTTTCATCAATCGTGCTGTTGACCAGCGGAGTTTCGATCGGGGTGAAACTAATTTGAATGACAAGTTTACGCATGACGGAATAGGCCCGGTGACCGGGATCATAGACCACAGGACGAACCACCAGGCTCCACAAGGGATTGTTTTGAAAGGCGCCCAGAGATTTCAGGGTCAGCGGATCATACGCAATCGATGTATCGACCGAATCCGGCGCGGAACTGCCGTCCAGCCTGTATTCAGTTGATTTAATCGGCGGGGGTGAAGGGACGGTGTACCGGACCTGTTCAATCACCTGGGCTTTCGCGGATGATACGGGCCGGTTGAACAGCGTGGAATAAACCGGATCCGGAACCGGGTTCGGGCCGACTTTAAGAACAGAACGCACCCTTCCGTTGTTCTCTATAGTCTCAGCGGTAACAGTGTCCGGCAGCCGAAAAAGAACCGTCACACTCTGAGGGGCGCGCTGCAACACAGAAAACCCATCGTTGGCCTGCAGTCCTGATATAAGCAGCAAAACAGAATATACAGCAATAAATACTTTAGTTATATACATGATTCCAATATCTTTTTCCACATATCCCCCCAAAACCACACTTTCCTTTATTGATGGATCGATTGCATCACACGCAGCATCGGCTCCCGGGCGCGTTCTATAATATCTTTATTGACACAATAGGACAAACGAACGTATCCCGGACAACCAAAGCCCTTACCGGGCACGGCAATAATATTTTCTTTTCGTAACGCGTCTACAAATTCCTGATCATAGAGTCCGGAGGGGGCCTTGGGGAAGAAATAGAACGCACCCTGCGGCATCTGATACTCCAGTCCGGCTTGATCCAACAGTTGAGCCATCGCGCGGCGGCGGTCATCATACAGGGTCACATCCACTCCGGTATTCAGAGCCTGAAGCACCACTTTTTGTCCGATCACAGGCGCATTGACAAATCCAAGAATGCGATTGGACAGAGTCACACCGGCGCTCAACAGTTCAAAATCAGTGATATTCGGATTCAAGGCCAGGTAACCGATTCTGGCGCCGGCCAGAGACAAACTTTTAGAAAACGAACTGATGACAACGGAATCACGGTACAGAGGCAGCACGGCCGGGACCTGCTGATTATAGCTTAAAAACCGGTAGGGTTCATCCGAAACCAGCAAAATGGGTTGACCGTATTCACGCGATTTTTCCCGCAATACGCCGGCAATGCCTTTTAGTTCTTCCCGAGAATAGATGCGACCGGTGGGATTGTTGGGAGAATTTATGATCATCATCCGGGTTTTCGGAGTAATAGCCTGTTCCAGCGCGTTCAGATTCGGAGCAAACGTTCCGTTCTCTGATTCGACCGGAACGAATGTGCCGCCGTAATTGCCCACATAAAACCCATACTCGACAAAATAGGGTGAATAGCACAACACCTCATCTCCAGAGTTCAACACGGAACGCATCAGCGCATTCAGGGCTCCGGCTGCACCATTGGTGACAATCAGGTGTTTCGCCTCCAAAGACAATTGCTGCTCGGCGCTGACTTTATTCGACAACGCAGCGCGCAAATCCGGCAGTCCGGCATTGGGACAGTATCCCAGCGATAAAGGCTGCCGGGCTTGTTCCGCAATTTCTTTCAATGCCTCACTGACTTGCAAAGGCGGCGGAATATCGGGATTTCCCAGACTGAAATCAAAAACATGTTCAGGTCCGTATTTCGCCTTGAGTTCGGCCGCTGCCTCGAACATCCGGCGGATCCAGGATTGTGTTTCGATATAAGTTTGGATTTGAGACGTTACGATAGCCATAATCTCCTCGGTTTTTCTAAAGATAATAGTTTTAAACTGATAATCAAAGAATAAAAAAAAAGGCTGCTGAACCACGTCCAGCAGCCTTTTAGAGTTCATGTTAACATCAAATCACTGCATCAAAGCTGTCTTTTGAACCTGCTGTCCGTTATCATGACTGAAAATAATCAGATAGATGCCGCTGGAGAGTCTGACACCCTGGTCATCGCGTCCATTCCAGGTCACTTTATAGTGTCCCGGCGACTGTCTGCGGTTCACCAAACTCCGGACTTTTCGTCCCAGAGCATTATAAACCGAGACCGATATATCCGATGCCTGGGCCACGTCATATGCAATGGTTGTGGCCGGATTGAACGGATTGGGATGATTGGGATACAACGCGAATGTCCCGGGCAGCGACTCGCTGCTTATTCCGGACTGCAGCAAATTCACGGCAACCGGCGTGTAAGGGGACAACCCGCCATTCAGGTCCACGCTCTCCAGTCGGTAGCGCCAGAAACCGGACATGACGGTTTCATCCAGATATTCAAATGTTTGCACGGACAAAGGTCCGGCCGGAATCAATTGATCCGTGATGCGCACAAAATCGCCGGTTTCACCGCGTGCGCGGGATACAAAAAATCCGGCTGTATTGACATTGTTTTCAACCTGCCAGCTCAGCAGTACACCGGATTCCCGCGGTTCCGCCACAAATCGACTCAGGGTGACGGGAATGGGAGAATCCAGAACCGGCTGAAACTCGGAAAATGAAGACCGGGTGATCTCAAACCAGGGTTCGGCGTCAGTCGGCGTGTGACTGCACAGATCAGTGATATTGCTCCAGTTCGACGTTTTGTCCGAACGCGTCAGTAAATCGACATCGCTCCAGCTTTTTCCGGAAGGCAGAGTCTGCACGGACAGATCAAAATTCAATGTCGCTGTTACAGAGCCGCTCTGATTTTCCACACCCCAGAATTTATCCAGAAACAATCCATTGTCCTCCTGAAGCCAGCTGCCGCCGCTGCCGGTGCTGTATACACCCAGTTCACCACTGCTTCCGTCCTCATAGGTCACGGTCAACTCAGCCACCGTCGCACTGCCCGAGGTCATCCAGTCGCCGCTGTCACCCACGGGACACGTGGACTCGCTCCATTCGTCGCCGTTCATATTGGTTAACGCGCCGTCAAGACCTCCGGAGGATAAATCGGTCAACTCCAGACCGGACGCATGATCAAACGCATAACAGGCGGCCAATCCCGTTTCGGAGCCGCTGAGCGTGTTGTGCAGGTTCAATTGTATTTCACTCTGAGAACGCGCATCCGACCACAACCGGCATTCATCCAGTTTACCGGCAAAAGTGCTGCTGTTGCCCACGCTCAATTTGAATTGCGTGGCGTTTACAGCTGATTCCAGAACCACGGCCACATGCGACCATTCCGACGCAGGCACAGACGAGCCGGATTGCCCGTTGACGTAAAAACTCTCTCCGGTCACACCGGCCAGATCCAGAACACCCCCCGATACCGTCAGGTAGTGCGAGTCGGACAATTGCAGGATAGATTGGTCGGTATTGTCCGGACACATCCAGAATTCCACCGTCTGCAGCGAACCGGCGCTGCCGACGTCGACATGATCGTCAATACCGTCAAATGCGAGCATATGCCCCGGCGGCGTGGGATTCATGGCAAAGGTGTATGGACCGGTCCAGACGCTGGTCTCACTGCCGGTAACCGCCTGGACATAGACATCATATTCGCCATTATTATCCAGATCGGAAAGAGAAAACGGATTGGACAGGGTCTGCGTCTGCGCACCACTGCCCTGTGAGAATCCGCTTGTGCCATACTCGACATTCCAGGTCTCGGCTTCGCCCGCTTCCGTCCAGGAAATATCGGCGCTGTTGCGCTGAACATTGCCGGCTGTCAGATCGCTGGGCTGCGGCGGCCGGGTGCCGCTGATGATGAGCGAATAATCCTGCGATCCGGCTGTATAATTGCCGGTACTGCTGTTATAACTGTAGAGTGTATTGTCATGATCGATGGTAATGGTATACCATCCTTCGGACGGATCGGCAATATACACCTGTTCCACATTATCGACATTGTTTTCCCCGCTCTGCGTCGCGGCATTGGACGGATTCGACACATCGAGAGACCAGGGATAGTACGTGGACGCATCCCGGGTCAGGCGCAGATCGAGATCATTGACAAGGACTGGATCAGGCGGATCAAGAGAAGAGTTCGGCATGTCGTCGGGATGTGGCGGCAAATCGGTCCAGACCACCGTTACTTTGAGGGGTTCGGTACCGCTGGCATACACCAAACGGCTGTAGCTGCCGCCGTCATTCAGGGTCAATTCATCCAGCACATTGTGCAAATTGGCGTCTTTTTCAATAGTCTGCGCCGCTTCCTCCGCGTTTACCAGTCCCCAGCCGAACTGATAATCCGGACCGGTGTTGCTTCCGGCCTCATCCGCCGTGTGAATGGCCAGGGCTTTGAGCGTTGCGGCGGTCATGGGCGTGCCGCTGTGCAGGCTCTGGTAATAATCCTGCAGGAGCACCAGGGTTCCGGCCACATTCGGAGACGACATGGATGTACCGCTAGAATAAGCATAAAGATCTGTTCTATTGGAATCAGGGTGATAATAAGCCGATAACACATTAATGCCCTTGCCGACAACATCCGGTTTGATGCGGCCGTCATCCGCCGGCCCCCAGCTGCTGAATCCGGCCATAATTACATCAGAGGGGCCGGTATAATCCAGCACCTCCTGGACAGCGCCGATGGTTAAAATATTTTTTGCAACACTTTTTTGCGGCAATGTATCATATCCCGTATCACCACCGTCAGCTGGCCTGATAGTTTCCACCCATTCCCATTGCTTCCTAATATAACTGTAAACATAATGTCCCGGTGTCTCGGCATCGGGCCCGCTGTCATCGCGATCATTTCCGGCAGATTTAACAATCAGATAATTGGGTGCATTATAAGCAATTTCGTCCCAGTCCCGTGATGATGAAGAATAAAAGCCGAACCACAAGTCTTCTTCTTCACTTACAGATGGAGCGCCAAACCAATACCAATCATCGCCAGAAAAAACATATGAGCCATAGGCCCACCCCCTTACCGCGCCATAGGAATGATTGGAAATTTCCATGCCGTCCGCTGCAGCGGCTGCCATCTCACCGGCATCATCGGTCCAGTCATAGGCAGAAAGCTGCGCGTCATAGGCCATACCTGAGGTACTTGAATACACCCCGCCGCCCATCAGGGTGCCGGCCACGTGTGTGGCATGCCACTTGATACTGGAAGCGCCATCCGCCTGTGTCACTCTGGAAGGGTCTGCCCCGGAGTTGGTAAATTCATTATGGGTCGTAAACACCGCGCCGCCGTCCCATTCTCCCAGTTTGGCATATCCGGAACCACTAATCGAAAGTCCCAGCGAACCGCCGGGCCACAAGGCGTCGGCGCGCGTGGTCTGGGCGGCGCCCAGATTGTTGGTCACATAATACTCGGGTCTGCCGTCGATCAGGTACATCAGCTCTGCCTGGCGGTTATCCGCAAGCTGCACTTCCAGCGGCCAGTTCCGGCGCCGGGCCAGGTCGACAGCCCGGGCGCGTTTTTCTGCGTATTCCTGCTCAAGGCGCTGCGACATGGTTCTGAGTCTGGCCTGTTGTTCAGGCCGGGGACGCGCGGACAATCCGGATAGTCCGATAACTACAAACAGACATAAAACTAAAGTCTTGCGCATATTTATACTCCGTTGTATCTGTTCACTGCAACCGAGAGCACATTCGGGATTCGGAAACAGGACGCGCTGTGCTGTTCAAACCGTTCAATATTTTGACACTGTATCCGTTTCGTGTACGATAATCGAACATATCTTTTATTAAAAGAAACCAGGTTCAGGAACAGTTCTCATTTGAAGCTAATATTTTCAAAGAGTTGAACCGGAAATATGATAAAAACAGTAAACCTTGATTATTGAATACAACGATTAAGCAACAATCATTCCGAAAAATCAAGCCCAGCGAAAAGTGTTGTCGAGAATGAAAACCCGATCCCTCTTCATCAAATCAACCAGCAAGCACAGACCTGCGAAAAATGCAGCTGGCGTTGAAAAGCGTTCAAAATAGCCTCAACATTGAATATCGCAGTCAGTCTCGAATTCTCAGCATCTTTGAAAAGTCAATATTTATTAATCGGGAAACATGTTAATCAGGATATCCGGGGTGTTTATGGGAAAGAAAATATGGCAGGGCCAACCGGTGTGCTCTAATGCTATGCTTTGTTTTCCTATCAATGCAAGATGATCTTATTTATCCGATCAACAAAACATTGACAGCGGCAAGTGTTCAAAGCACACCGCATGCTTGAAAATAATTGGCGTGATTCAGCGTTCTACCCGGTCAATATTAAGAAACTCGCCATTTACCCGACTGTCACCGACGAGATAAACAGTGACCGACTTTTGGCGATCGCGGTTGACAATGTCTCCTTCAACCGTGGAATCAACAATACGAATCTTTAGATGATTCGGGTTTCCATGGCTGTTGTGGCTGTCCTTGATGATGATATCTTTCAAGACAGTGCTGTTTTTATTTAAAGTGATATCGCCGTTATGAGTGGAAATATCGTCCGTCACGGTCGTATTCACAAGCTCGATATATCCATTCACGGTTTTAATATCGCCGTCTACTTTGACTTTTTTCTTACAGGTTACACTCCCGTTGACTGTAGAGATATCACCCTCTACATCTGTGGCCTCACCGATATGAATCGATCCATTCACACTCTGAACATGTTCCACCCGGCAATTGCCTTGAATCCGGATTTGCCCATTCACAGTTCGGCACATGCCGTATACTTTGGCATCATCTTTCACCGTAATCGATCCGTTTACAGATGTGCATCCGCCGGTGCGCTCCCCTTTTTCAACCACAATAGATTTGTTGACACTCAATCCCATGCTGAAACAGGACGTGCAAAGCAGCATCAAAAGCATAACAGTCTTTTTCATAACAGTCTCCCTGTAAAGATCAGTTCACCCAGGTTCGACACTTTGTTAAATATTATATTTACAACAAAATCGCCAGGTCTTCCCCACATGGGATTTGAAAAACCGGCTCGGTGTAAACAACAAACTTGACAATTGTCGAACTTTAGTATAAAGACGTATTCTTTTTCATAGAGTTTCAAAAATTGTAAAGGGGGGGAATTATCCCTTGAACATGGGATTGAAATTTTTGATGGGACAGGGGTAGCCACCGCGCTGATATTCACATTCGCCCCAGTAAAAACAATTGACCGAGCAAATGGTCTCACCGCCGTTCAGATCAGTTTCGGGATACTCTTTGCTTTCTTCGACAAGCTGCCGCTGAGCATATTTCTTTGATTTATAAGCATCCCAACCATGTTTTTGCAGCAATCCGCGGGTAATTATTTTGTTCAGATTGCGGGCGGACCGTGACTTTGGATTTTCAATCATGAACGGACGCAGTTCTTTAATCGATTTGCGGATAGTGTTGTCATAATTCAAATAGCCGATATAATTGACCTGGACGTTCAAAAGCTCCAACGCCGCCGCCCGGAACGCATCGCCTTCTTTGATCTCTGCGGCTGAATGCACCATATTGAGGATCAATTTTGGATACAGGTTGGATAAAAACGATTCGATGCGGTCCGCCGCCGCTTCATCCACCTGATTGACATCTTTGAGAATATCCTGCATGGTAAAATGCATTTTACCGGGCTCGGAATGCAAATATTGATCGAGAATCGTCTTGACCGGTTGATTTTTCTTGTACGCCTGAAACAGTTTGCGCATAATAGACAGTTTCAGGAAATTAAACGTTTCATGAATCGCGGCCGGCTCCGGCGTGGTCACCAAAATGCCCTCATCCGCAGCCAGAAAAAAATCAATCACATTATAGGACGAACCGGCGCCAAGATCCAGCAACACAATATCCGCATTCAAATGCGCCAGATGGCGTATAAATTTCTTTTTCTGGGAATAACGGGGATTCGCTAGTCCCAGGGTACCGCAGGAGCCGCTGATCAATCGCAAATTATCGACCGGAGTCGGAAGACAGATATCCTCCAGACTTTCGCGCTGCAGGGTATAAAAATGATAAAAGGTATATTCAGGTTCCAGTATCCCCATATAGGTGTGCAAATTCGCGCCGCCCAGGTCAGCGTCCACGATCACAACATCTTTATCCTGCGATGCAAGCCCGATCCCCAGCGATGCGGTCAACATGGTTTTTCCGATTCCGCCCTTGCCGCCGCCAATGGCGAATACCTTTTTATCATGCGCTGGTTCACGATCAGGAAAAAGATGTCTGAATCGTTCCAGAGTATAAGCTTCCACCCATTCCTCGGACTCTTCGAGATATACCAGATCATTCGAACAAAATTCACCATTTGAAGCCAGATCCCGGAGCTCATTATGGTTCAAAGGACCGACCTGCTCATTATTTATTTTAATAAATACCTGGGGCATCATAGTACCGTTGATTTTATGCTTTACGGACATTTACAGCCTTGTCACCTTTCATATCACTTTGAATGTCGAATCGGAGACGCATGCCCTCCTCGATTTCCTGAGGTTTGATAGTTGCCAAATTGGAAACATGCAAAAAGACCTGCTCATCATCATCATCAATCTCAATGAATCCATATCCTTTGCCGGCCTCCCAGTGTGTTACGGTGCCGTAAACCATATAGCGCTCCCATGCACATACTGTAAAAAATGTTGCAAAAAGCCGGCCATCACCTTAAAGGTAACAGGCCGGCTTGCCTGTTTATTCAGATTCTTTTTTCGGAAGATTCGTTGGATTCTTCTGCGGATTCCGGTTCGGCTGGAGTTTCTTCGATTTCTTCCTCGTCCTCTTCCTCTTCTTCTTCCTTGTCAACGCGCTCGAGCAAATTTTCTTCATCTTTTTTCTGGCGTATCACGATATACGAGATCGTATTGCAGGCGCTGAATGTAGACAAACCGTAAGAGACAACCCATCCGCCCAGGAACAACAGACTGAGCGCATACAGCCAGGAAGCGATAACCACGGAAACGGACAAAGACTCGACCGGGATCAGGCTGAATTCACGGGTAAAATAGACCAGATGCTGGTAATCCTGGAACAAAAAGTTCACCGCATCCTGAGCCAAAAGTGTCCAGCTCTGCAGCATGGCCTGCCCGTTATTCGCAAGATTAATAAAATCAGCGCCCATGAACCAGGCAAACAGCATATTCATAATCACAATCGCTTCTTTGACAAAGGCTGCGAAAATTCCCAGTGCCAGAACACTCAGCACCAGGGTCAGAGCCTGATAGAAAATCATTCTCCACGGTTGCGACCAGGTCATGGAAAAACTCTGGAAAACAGCTTCGAATGCATCTTCATCCGTCGTCGCAAGAATACTGGGCGCGTAAAGCAAAGTGATAGCCGCAACGATAGCCACAAAAAACAAAAACAAAGCGGCCAGAAACCAGAATACGGTGAACAGGCTGACACCAATTTCACCGATAAAGGGGATTTTGCCCAACAATCCAATCACCAGAGCCCCTAAAACGAGCAATCCCACAAGGATCATCAGCGATATGGGAGTTAAAAGAACCGAAGCCAATTTACGGAACGCAAATGCAAAAGATTCACGCCAGGTATAAAAAGTGTTGCCTTTGGCGGACATGTACACTGCCCGTGAAACAGCCGTATTGGTTAATAAAAAGGCGATAAATAGCGCCAGTACACCGATGATAGCCAAAATCAGAGAGTACCAGGCCAGCGTGTCTCCGCCGGTAAATGCGCAGGGAAACAATCCATACCTCTGCCACATCACAGCAAGATCAAAGCCATTGCTGAGAAAGCTCAGATACGTAAATACAAGATAGCCAAGGTAACCAAAAAACAAACCAACCAGTTGAATCCACATTCTCTGGAGGCTAAACGCCAGGCGCGGCGCCCTCAACACGTCCTGAAAGTTAAATTTTAATTTCAGCATTCGATTTCTCCTTGTTTCCATTAGAGTTTTTTTAAAGGTATTAAATAATCAAAAACTAGTCAAGTAATTTTAGTTAATTTCAATATTATCGTTCTCTTCCGAGTCTGTTATATCAACACGTATCAGCAGTATCCGGTTCTTTTCTACTTTTTCCATCGTAAAATGAGTGTCATCCCATTCATAGGTTTCGCCTTCTTTAGGGAAATACCCTTTGTGCTCAAGAATAAATCCGCTCAGCGTGTCATAATCTTCCGACGTCGGGATATCGGTACCCAATAGATCATTGATTGAATTGATATCGATTTTTGAATTGAACAGATATTGTGTTGCACTGATCTTGCGATACAACGGCGGTTCCTTGTCATATTCATCCTGAATTTCACCGACAATTTCCTCAATCACATCTTCGAGGGTTACCAATCCCGAAGTACCGCCGTATTCATCAACAACAATCGCCATATGCTGTCGGCGCATCTGAAATTCACGCAGCAGGTCGTCGATTTTTTTACTTTCCGGAACAAAAATCGCTGTCCGGGCCAGACTCAAAATATCGATGGACGTATCGGGCTGATAAATAAACGGCAAAAGATCTTTTGCATTGATGATACCCTGTATTTTGTCCACGGTCTCACTGTAGACCGGAATCCGGGTATGGCCTTTTTCCTTGATCATTTTGGATAGTTCCTCAAGGGAGGTATCATCCGACACACACACCATATCGGTTCGGGGAATCATGATCTCCCGGACAGTTGTGTCTCCGAAATGAAAAATAGAGTTTAATATTTCTTTTTCATCGGTCTCCAGTTCGCCCTGCTGTTCTCCGATATTCAGCAGCGTCTGAAACTCTTCCACCCGCATATATTTTTCGGGCATGGGTTCGGACACACGGAAAATAATTTTAATGACATCAATCATCCGCGCCAAAAGAAAGGTAAGCGGATAAAAAAGCAGGAACAGCATAAAAATAATCGGGGAGACTATACCGGCAAAGCGGATCGAATTTTTAACCGCAATAATCTTGGGTGAAATCTCGCTGAATAAGAGAATAACAAAAGTGACCGCCACCACGTTGATCACAATAGCCCACTGCGCGGGCAGCCCGGCTATGCGACACCAATAGGTTGTTAACATATAACCGATGGAAGCCGCCCCCACATTGACCAGCGTATTGCCGATAAGAATGGTAATCAACAGCTGTCTGGGATGATTCAACAGCATCAAAATGCGTTTGGCGGTTTGCGATGTTTTATTTTTCAGCTCACTCAGCTGATGCTGTCCGATACTGAAAAAAGCTGTTTCAGAACCGGAAAAAAAGGCCGAAGCCCCAAGCAGCACAATAAAAAGAAAAAGATGACTATAAGGATCGAAATCCAAAAGAGAAAAATCCTCCTGATCGTTTAACAGTGTATTGAAACAATAATGTAACAAAACATTAATTGCAAATCAATCATTTTCATCAGTAAAGCAGAGGAAACAGAATAAAAACCCGGGCATCGGATGTTTCAGCGCTTGATCCTGTTTTCCTGCCCACTGGACATCAGGGCTTTGGTACAACAGCGGATAATGCCGCATTCTCAAGCTCCGTCATTCTCTGTTTTTTTTCAGGCGTTGTATCTTCAATGCCCAGCAAATGATACATTCCATGCACAGACAATCGGCAAAGTTCATTCTCGAGTGTGACCTGGTAATGGTCCGCATTTATCGTTGCAGTTTCACAACTGATATATATCTCCCCCTCCAGAGGGCCGCCGATGTCCGTCAAATTGAACGTAATGACATCCGTCGGGCCCGGAGTATTCATATAGCGTTCATGCAGATCTGAAATAAAATCATCATTGACAAAAACAATGGTAAGCGTCCAATCGTCAGGGGTGCCCGGTTGTTTCATGATCCAATCTATGAGATCCCGAATTAGAGGCTCGTTCACAGCGTCACATCCGGCTGGATTTTCGACCGATAGAGGCGTCATGCCTCGTCCTGCTGCTCGGTCTTTTTACCCTGATTCTCTTCTTTCTTTTCACCTTTATTCTGATTCGGATACTCGACACGGCCGTGAAAAATGCCGTTCAGAATTTTCTGAAAAGCGGCGGATATCTTGGACAGGTCTTTGAGAGTGAGAGGCGCTTCATCGAGTTCACCGCTCTCAAAACGTTCATCAATGATATTTTCAACCAGATTTTTAATTCGGGTGGGTTTGGGATCTTTGAGTGTTCGTGAAGCCGCTTCCACGGAATCCGCGAGCATAACAATGGCGGTTTCGACACTTTGCGGCCGGGGCCCCGGATACCTGAATTCGCTTTCTGATACATCCTGGGCGTCTTTTTGTTCCAGTTCTTTCTGATAGAAAAAACTCATCAGGGATGTGCCGTGATGCTGAATGATAAAGGCTTCTATTTCTTTTGGCAGACCGTATTCACGCGCCATCTCCAGTCCCCGGCGCACATGATTGGACAGAATCAACGAACTCATACGCGGCGCCAGCTTTTCCTGAGGATTGCGTCCTTTGGCCTGATTTTCCACAAAATATTCCGGTTTTTCCAGTTTACCAATATCGTGATAATAGGCACCGACACGCGCCAGCAGGGCATTGCCACCGAGCGCCTCTGTAGTGCTCTCCGCCAGCATACCGATCAAATAGCTGTGATGGTAAGTTCCGGGAGCTTCAAGAGATAATCGCCTCAGCAGCGGATGATTAAAATCGGACAATTCCAGCAGTGTCATATCCGTGGTCTTGTCGAACATTGATTCAAAGACAATAATCAGGATATAAGCCAGTCCGGGGGACAAAAAGCCGTTCAGCACACCGAATCCCCAGTCGCGTGCGATATCACTAAAATCGGAATACCCGACAAAGTCGATAATGGTAATGGAAACCAAAAACGCGGCGGCAATCACCAGCCCTGATCGTATAATCCAGTTGCGGTTTCGGACGCGACTGACGCTCAGTACGGCGATGGAACTGGTAAACAAAGAAACAAAGGTGATGCTGAACTCGTTCCCCCGCAACGCGCCGGTCAACAGACTCATCACTATCACGGAATAAAACCCCACCCGCACATTAAAAAAAACGGTAACCACAATGGCCAGGGTTGAAACCGGGATCACATAGGGAGACAAAGTAAACCGATTGGACAGATAAATAAAAATACTTACAAACAGGATGGACAGCGCGATCAATACACGTTCTCTGATGGGTTTTAACAGCTCGCGATTGTCTTTCCACAGGAAAAATACAAACAGGGCCAAAATCGCCACAATCAACAGGAACTGTCCGACAGCCGGTTTGACATTCTGCCAAAAACCGTGCATCTCTCCCCGTTCGGCTTTGGCCTGTGCAAGCGATCGGAGCTTTTCGACAGGCCCTGCCGGGTCAGCCGCTGATGACTGTCGATGATCGTTCGCCCGCAAGCACCTGATCCTTGGCAAGCGGCACACTGCTTACAGCTTCTTTGCGCCGCAGTTCGGTTTCCTGTTCATTGTAAATTAAATTGGGCTGCAGAAACGCCGAGCCGATGGAATAGGCAACTTCGACTTTATTCTCCCCCATATCCCCGGTTTCGCGCAAATCCTCCAGCAGGGCGTTGGAGGCTTCATTGATATCGTGGTAATAGTCCAGTTTTTCGACAATTTCACCGCCGGATTTGCGCACTGATATCCGGTCACGTGACTCGGCAAACTCACGTTTGAGCCGGTCAATGATTCCCGCGGTATAACGTTTTTTCACCAGCGGTTTGACCGCATCAATGATCTGATTAAAACTCTCGACTCGCTTGTTCACTACACGGTCGCTCGTCATCCCGCCGCTCTCAAAACCGGTCATCAGTGACCGGAGATCGGCGTCGGAGAGGACGATTCCCGCATCATTGAGCACGGATTTCAGATCTGCAGCCTCTGTTGTCGGATTTTTCAGCAGAACGTTCATCTGCTCTGCAAACACGCGGATACGATCCAGCTGCGTCTGCTCCACCTGAGCCCGATATTCGAAAACAGGTTTTACACTTTCGCGGGCTTGTTCAATATCATCTGCATACTCTTCTTCACTCTTGTTCACCGAAAACGTAAACGGGGCGATGACTTCTTCACCGACGTAAACGCTGCCTTCCTTGAGGTCGCCAAATTGATAAGACTTTCCTCTTGGGAAAATAAGGGCCAGAATCGCACACAGAACGACCACAAACAGAATATCAAACCAATACTGCTGATACCACTTTTTCGGTTTGTCGGGTTTTGGCGAATCGGTTTTACGCGACCGCTTTTTGGAATTCAACATAGTTCACTGCATCCTTACTGAGTTTGATCGTTGGGTTCATTCAGAAGATCAGCGTCTTTACGATTGTAAGCATTGATTATTTTGCGCACCAGACGGTGCCGTACCACATCCTGGTCGCTCAGGTAAACCATACCGATACCGTCAATATTTTTGAGAATATTCTGCACCTCCACCAGCCCGGAGATCATATTGCCCGGCAAATCGATTTGGGTGATATCCCCTGTGATGATAGCGCGGGAATTGGGGCCCAGCCGTGTCAAAAACATTTTCATCTGCTGTGAGGTGGTATTCTGGGCTTCATCCAATATAGCAAAACTGTTATTCAAAGTCCGACCGCGCATATAAGCCAGTGGCGCGATCTCTATAATCGAGGCATCCATTTGCTTGCGCAGTTTATCCGGATGAATCATGGATAACAACGCATCGTACAACGGACGCAAATACGGATCCACTTTTTCCCGCAGGTCGCCGGCAAAGAACCGAGATTTTCACCGGCTTCCACCGCCGGCCGGCAAAGGATAATCCGGTCCACAGTTTTTTCGCGCATAAAAGACAGTGCAATGGCCACAGCCAAAAAGGTTTTCCCCGTTCCCGCAGGACCAATGGAAAATACAATGTCATTTTCCCGGGCGGACTGAAAATAGTCACGCTGTCCGGCGGTCTTGGGTTTCACAGGATCGCGCTTGGTCATACAGCACCACATCCTCCCGGTCCTGTACCGTCTCGGAGGGCTGCTGCCAGTCGGACAACCGGCTCAGCCGTTTCCACGTCATCCGGGGAGATACTGCCGTTGCGGTTCACCAGCAGTAAAAGTTCACCGATCACTTTATCCGCTTCCTGAACATCTTTTTCACTGCCGCGAACCAGCATCTCGTTTCCGCGCGCAATTACCTCGGCATTGAGATAATCCTCGAGAAAACGCAGATTGACATCCCGGGCGCCGTAGAACGCCATAGGATCAATTCCGCTTAATTTAATACGTTTTTCCAAATCAGCAAATGCCTTTACAAAAAAACTCTCAGCCTGCTGCAATTATACAACAGACCGAGAGTTCAAGTTTCATCTTTATAAATTTCAAGAAAAAAATCTATTCCTGGGGAATCACCAGTACAGTGTGCGGAAAGACCATATTGGGATCATCACCGATGATCTCTTTGTTCTTTTCATAGATTTTTGTCCAGTTGGACGGATCACCCAGTACCTCGGGATTCTCTGCAATTTTCTGCAGATAATCGCCTTTGGCAATTAGGTATTGATCCATACCCAGACCGCGCTGAATTTTCAGAACCTGTTCGGGGAAAATCAAATCAGGATCGTCAATCTGGTCCGTGTTGACGGAATAGATTCGCATCCACTGGGTCGGGTCATCATAGATGGCTTCTTTGCCCGAAATTTTCCAGAGATAGTCGCCCACGACCACATTATAGTCGTCGTAAACAGCTTTGGGCATTTTGTTGTTGATTTGTGCCAGTTTTCCTTCGATGGTTGCGATCAGATCCTGCATTTCACTTAATGCAGCGATTCTGTTCTCTTTGGCGGCAGCAAGTTGCTCTTCAAGCGCGGTCATTTCATCGCGTTTTTCAAACAACTCTTCTGCGGACAGGGCCAACAGGCCGTCAGCCTGCTCATCCAGGGATTCCAACTGGCCGCGGAACTCATCAACACCAGCTACATCGGTGCCGATTTCTGACAGAATTTCATTCCAAACTTCCTGAGTTTGGCTTTCAACGGTTTGAACCTCTTCATTCAGTGCTTCAACAGCTGCTTCGCATTCCTCTTTGGCGGCCCTGGCATCTGCTTCACGCTGCTGCCATTCGGCCAATTGTGCTTCATACTCTTCCATTGTCATTTCTTCCTGCGCAATCGAAAGCGTGGCACCAAAGACAAGAACGAAGGAAAGCACCAAAGTGAGTAGAATTTTGCTTGACACTCTCATTAGTATCCCTCCACGGGTTTTTAATGTTAACAAACTCATGATTTTTACATTTCTTGCAAACGTTCGGTTACAACTTCTTTTTCTTCCTTCATCTCATTGAGAGTTTGTTTCTTGTCAGCTAACGTGCTTTCAAGATCGCTTTTTTCACTCTCGCATTTGGCCTGTGCATCTTCGGCAGCCAACGCAGCAGCTTTGGCTTCTTCCAAAGCCTTCAGTTCCTCTTCATTCGGAGCATTACTACATCCGGTCAGAGCGAACATGACAAGCAGCACTGCGATTGCTGTCAACACCGTAGCAGTCTTGAGGGTGTGTTTCATAGACGCTACACCTCCTTTCGGGTTCATGGTTGTTATGAAATAAAAATAACATGTACAGCATTTGTTGATTTATTTTAATGAAAAATAGTTTAAGAGTCAAGCGGAAAATAAGTTATCTCTATTATTTACAATTTAATAAAATTAAATGAATGATCAAAGCTATTCCTGATGCTTTTACGTATAATTCAAAACAAAAGCATAGGCGTTTTTCATCCCCTATATTGAAAAAAATAGCAGTTTACACCTCTGATTTTTAAAAAAGTATCCCCCTCGCTGCAGCCAGGCTGTCTTCCGCTCCCCCCTCTGTTTTCATTCCGTGCGGCAAAGGCGGAACATTGCGGGATATATTGTACTGACATGCGATTGCAACACACATCCCCGGCCAGTATTTTCTGACCCGGCTGGCCGCATTCCCAAACCGTTCACATTCTAATTATCCGAAACCGTTATTACCGCACGGTTCAACAAAACCCAAAATCTGAACCGTATTTAAAAACCCTCAAACAGTGCTCCCGGATGAATCGTTACGACAGAAAGCGCTGACATTCAAAACTGCGCTACATGTCTGTTCCCTGCGCCCAGGCAGATGGCCGACCAACTGGTCGGCCGACATCAATGTAGGTCGACCAGGTTGGTCGACCCGCGATACTCGACTGGCCGCGTTCTCAATCCGTTTTCATCCAATCAATCCAAAACCAGCACCGCACGGTTCAACAAATAAAATCTGATCCGTGTTTAAAAACCCTCAAACAGTGCTCCCGGATGAATCGTTACGACAGAAAGCGCTGACATTCAGTGTGGCGTTACATGTCTGTCCCTGCGCCCAGGCAGATGGCCGACCAACTGGTCGGCCTACATCAATGTAGGTCGACCAGGTTGGTCGACCCGCGATACCCGACTGGCCGCGTTCTCAATCCGTTTACATTCAATCGATCCGAAACCAGCACCGCACGGTTCAACAAATAAAATCTGATCCGTGATTAAAAACCCTCAAACAGCGCTCCCGGATGTATCGTTACGGCAGAAAGCGCTGACATTCAATGCAACAGTACAAGCCCATTCCATGCACCCAGGCACACGGCCGACCAACTGGTCGGCCGACATCAATGTAGGTCGACCAGGTTGGTCGACCCGCGATACTCGACTGGCCGCGTTCTCAATCCGTTTTCATCCAATCAATCCAAAACCAGCACCGCACAGGTTACAACAAATAAAATCTGATCCGTGTTTAAAAACCCTCAAACAGTGCTCCCGGATGAATCGTTACGACAGAAAGCGCTGACATTCAAAACTGCGCTACATGTCTGTTCCCTGCGCCCAGGCAGATGGCCGAACCAACTGGTCGGCCTACATCAATGTAGGTCGACCAGGTTGGTCGACCCGCGATACCCGACTGGCCGCGTTCTCAATCCGTTCACATTCAATCAATCCGAAACCAGCACCGCACGGTTCAACAAATAAAATCTGATCCGTGATTAAAAACCCTCAAACAGCGCTCCCGGATGTATCGTTACGGCAGAAAGCGTTGACATTCAATGCAACAGTACAAGCCCATTCCATGCACCCAGGCACACGCCCGACGATCTCGTCGGGTTTAATGTAGGTCGACCAGGTTGGTTGACCGCGATACTCGACTGGCCGCGTTTCTCAATCCGTTCACACTCAATCGATCCCGAAACCAGCACCGCACGGTTCAACAAAACCCAAAATCCGATCCGCGTTTAAAAACCCTCAAACAGCGCTCCCGGATGTATCGTTACAGCAGAAAGCGCTGACATTCAAAACTGCGCTACATGTCTGTTCCCTGCGCCCAGGCAGATGGCCGACCAACTGGTCGGCCTACATCTCAAACTTTTCCAAACACCAGTAATATTTGTACTCTTGCATCCCGTTCACCAGACCGGACTTGACGGGATTATTCATCACATAGCGAACAATCCGGTCAAGCTCCTCGGACTGTCGAACCACATGATCATAACTCTCACTTTGCCAGAACCGGCCTTTTTGTTTCAAAACCTTGTTACATTCCTTTGCCGTATACCATTTCAAGTTTTCCAGAATATTCGTCACCCAATACGGAGATCGACCGCGTTTCCCATGCTTTGCATACTCTGCATTCGTTTCAAACACCAGATGCACGTGATTCGGCATCACACACCAGGCAATCAGGTCATACACACGTTGATCCCGATATTGCAGGGCTTTTACAACAATATCCGCAAGTACCGAACGCTGCAGCCAGGTCGGGCCATAATCACCCGTATCCAAAAGATCGTCATACTTTTTGAAATGCAGTTTGCGCAGCCGATCAAGTCGTGATTCGACCTTTACCCCGTGTCGCCTGATGCGCTGTTCAGCCAGGCGCTTTTCGGTTTTCATTTGCTCCACAACCCGTTGAGGTATTGATCCGTATAACCGAAATGTCACAAAAAAGGTCGCATCAAAAGGTTGATAATGAGGCAAATGTCGGTGATAAAATATTTTTTCGTTTGAATTCATAAAAATTCCCCATTAAATATCGGCCTATTGGTCTAACACGACACCTGACTGGTCGCTGATTAAAATCGTTCACACGCTAATTATCCGAAACCCGTAGAGCACGGTTCAAAAAAACCGAAAATCTGAACCGTGATTAAAAACCCTTAAACAGCGCTCCCGGATGAATCGTTACGACAGAAAGCGCTGACATTCAAAACTGCGTTACATGTCTGTTTTGTGCGCCCAGGCAGATGGCCGACCAACTGGTCGGCCTACATCGACGCCCAGGCGCATGGCCGACCATCTCCTCTGCCTAAATTTAAACTCACAACGGACGAATCCCATATACCAGTCAAAAACAGACCGTACTGCAGTACTTACTGTTTACACATCACATATTTTGTTAATTAACATTACTTTAAAACCAACCCCTTCACACGAATCCTTGCTATAAAAAGACGAGACTAGTCCAGATTCAACAGCATGGACAAAGCTTTGATGAGTTCAGGTTTGCCGCGGCCGGTTTTGGCGGAAAAGACAATATATTGATCGTTTGGCGACAAACGAAAGGCTGTTTTGTGTTTGGCCTGCTGTGCCTGGATTTTATTATTGGAACATTTATCCGCTTTGGTGGCGGCCATGATCACCGGCAGCTGAAGTTGATGCAGGTACTCGTACAATTGCAGGTCCATGGGCTGGGCGTCCAGACGCAGGTCCACGAGCATGACCACGGCTTTGAGTTCCGGTGTCCGGGTCAGATAGTCTTCGATCAATCCTTTCCAGCGGTCCTGCAGGCGTTTGGAGACTTTGGCAAACCCATAGCCCGGCAGATCTACAAAGTAGAATTTATCATTGATGAGAAAAAAATTCAGTTGCTGGGTTTTTCCCGGGGTTGAACTGACATAAGCGAGATTTTTTCGGTTGAGCAGTTTATTGAGCAGACTGGATTTCCCCACGTTCGAGCGTCCGGCAAAAGCGATATGCGCCAATGCATCAGTGGGCAATTGACGCATTGACGTGACGCTCGTTATAAATTTAACGGATTGCAGTTTCATAACGTTGCGGTTACGCAGCCGAATCCGCGAGTTCCTGATCATCACCATCTTTGAGTTTCAAGGACGGCTTTGCATTCTCGGTCACAACCTTTGGGGTCACCCGGCATTCCGCTACATCTTTACGCGACGGCAGGGTAAACATGATCTCGTTCATAACCCGTTCCATGACCGACCGCAGCCCGCGCGCGCCGGTGCCGCGTTTTTTCGCAACGGCAATGATCTCTTTCAGCGTATTTTTCTCAAACTCGAGTTCAATATCATCCATCTTGAACAGCCGTTTGTATTGCTTGGTCAGGGCATTGCGCGGCTCGGTCAGGATCTGGTACAAGGCGTCCTCATCCAGTTCATCCAGAGTGGCGGTTACCGGCAGACGGCCGATAATCTCGGGGATCAGCCCGAAATGCAGCAGGTCTTCCGGCTCCACGTGGCGCAGCATATGCTCATTCGCGGCTATTTTTGAATCCACATCGGCTCCAAAGCCCATGCCCTTGCGTCCGATGCGGGCGCCGATAATTTTTTCCAAACCGTCAAAAGCCCCGCCGCAGACAAATAATATATTTTTTGTATTCAAATTGATAAAGTCCATTTCCGGATGTTTGCGTCCGCCTTTGGGCGGCACCGCGGCAACCGTGCCTTCGAGCATTTTCAGCAGCGCCTGCTGCACGCCTTCGCCGGACACATCGCGGGTGATAGACGGGTTGCCGCTCTTTTTGGCAACCTTATCCAGTTCATCAATATAAACGATACCGCGTTCGGCGCGCTGCACATTGTAATCCGCGGCCTGCAGCAGCCGCACCAGGATATTTTCCACATCCTCTCCCACGTAACCGGCTTCGGTCAGCGTGGTGGCATCGGCAATGGTAAACGGCACCTGGAGAAAATTTGCCAGTGTTTGCGCCAAAAGGGTCTTTCCCGTACCCGTAGGACCGATGAGCAGCACATTGCTTTTTTCCAGAACAACCGCTTCATCTTCATCCTGAAGCGTGCTGTCCACGCGCTTGTAATGATTATACACTGCGACTGAAATCGTCTTTTTCGCCTCTTCCTGACCGATGACATAGTAATCCATTTCTTTTTGATCTCTTTCGGCGTCGGGATATCTCCTTCCCACTTGAACGCCTTTTTCGACTGTTCTCGGGCGATAACACGATTGGCAATGTTGACACATTCGTTGCAGATACTGACATCAGGACCGGTTACAATGGTTTCGACCTGACTGGAGTTTTTACCGCAAAACGAACAGATGGCAAACCGCTGCTCGCTCTGTCCTGTTTTTTTTGTCATAGATAATCCTTGTGTGTCATTAGGGTTCGCCGTGCGGAACGTCAGGAAGATTTATCAATCTCCCGGCGGTCCATAACTTCATCGATAATACCGTAATTTTTGGCCTCTTCACCGCTCATAAAAAAGTTGCGGTCGGTATCTTTTTCGATTTTCTTCAGGGTTTGACCGGTGTGCACCTGCATAATTTTATTCAGCTCTTTTCGAAGCGTCAGGATTTCATTGGCCTGAATTTCAATATCACTGGCCTGACCCTGGGCGCCGCCCAGCGGCTGATGGATCATAATGCGCGCGTGCGGCAGCGCCGAACGTTTGCCTTTGGCGCCGGCGGCAAGCAGCAGAGCGCCCATACTGGCGGCCTGCCCCATACAAATCGTGGCAATGTCCGGTTTGATGTACTGCATGGTATCATAAATCGCCAGTCCCGATGACACCACACCGCCCGGAGAATTGATATACATATACACATCCTTTTCCGGGTCTTCGGCTTCCAGGAACAGCATCTGGGCGATAGCCAGGCTGGCAACATTGTCATCAATCGGACTGCCGACAAAAATAATTCGTTCTTTTAATAACCGGGAAAAAATATCATAAGCGCGCTCTCCGCGGCCGGTCTGTTCAACTACAACAGGTACCAATCCCATAACTTTATCCTCATTGTGTCAATTCTCATGTACTGATACCAGAATTTTCTTTTTCCTCTTCCTCCTGGTACCAGGATTTTTTATTCTCTGTAATATTGCCTTTTTCCGCCAAAAAATCAAACACTTTCTTGAACAACAGATCATCCTTGATGTTTTCTTTTTCCTCATCACTTTCGTCGATCTGTTTGGCGTGTTCTTCGCCGTTCTCTTGCAAAGCGCGCCTCTCGTCGATGCGGGCCTGAACCTCTTTGTCATCAACACTGATGTTTTCCTGATCGATCAGCTGGCGCATAATATAATGCCGTTTGATATTGCGCTCGGCAAAGGGTTCATACTGCTGCCGAATAAACGCCTCATCCGCATTTTCATCGCGTTCTTTTTGAGCCTCGACCAGATTATCCAGGTAACGCTTCAAAACCGATTCCGGCACCTCGATATTATTGCGCTTGATCATCTCATCGACAATCACATTCTCAAACTCGGCGCGATTGGTTTCTTCAGCCTGCTGCTCCAGCTCTTTTCTGACCTGGTCGCGCAGGGCATTTAGGCTGTCAAAATCCCCGACATCCCTGGCAAACTCATCATCCAGATCCGGAAGCCGTCGCTCTTTTATTTCATTGACCTTGACATTAAAAAAATGTTCCTTCCCGGACTCGTCTTCGCTTTGCGGGTCGTTGATCGTTAGAGAAATCCTGCGTTCTTCATCCGCCTCAACACCCCGCAGCTGCGGCGTCAATTCCTCATCATCATGTTTCAGCCAGAGCTGCTGATTTTCAAATTTACGGCCGATGATCGGCGTGCCGCTGCTGTCCACTTGCTGCAGATCCGCCACCACATGATGTCCGTCTTGTGCTTCTCCGTCCACGGTATACATCATGGCCTGGCGCTGACGTAAATTCTCCACGGCTTTATCCACATCTTCATCTGTAATTTCGTATACGCTGTATTCCAGCGGCAAATCGGTATAATCCTTGACCTCAAATTCGGGAAATACATCAAATTCGATCTGAAATGAAAAGCCGTTTTTCTCATCGTAATTCATTTCAGTGATGCGCGGTTCATCGAGAATTTTAAACTCATTCTCATCCAGTATGGTTTTCCAGGCACTGTCCATCATTTCCTGAAATGCCTGATGCTTGATCTCATCGCCGTACATTTTCTCAATCAGAGATTTCGGTACTTTGCCCTTGCGGAATCCCTCAATTTTGATGTTTTTGTACGCATTAAACACGGTGTCATACTTGGGTTTGGATTCCTCAACCGGAAATTCAATTTTAATTGTGGTGTGCCATTTTTCGTTTGTATTTACATTGTATTGCAAAACTCACCCTCTTTTTGTGATATTGGTTAATTGTTCATAAAAAAATCGCCGAGTGTCCACATGCTACCGGGTTCCTCGCCGATCGATTTATGTGCGAGAGGGGGGAGTCGAACCCCCACGCCGCGAGGGCACTAGATCCTAAGTCTAGCGCGTCTGCCAGTTCCGCCACTCTCGCCAAAGATGAATAATATAACAAGAACACCAGCCAAAGTCAATTTCTTTTTTGAGCCCCGATTGCACGGATAACTGTTGTAAATTCAACGTTTTTTTCTTATGTTTCACATTATGAAACTTGTCCATATATCCGACACCCATTTGGGATTTTCCGAATATCACAAAGTCGACAGCGAGAGCGGCCTGAACCAGCGGGAGCAGGATTTTTACCGATCCTGGCAGACCGCTATTGAGCAAATTCTAAGCCTCAAACCGGACGTCGTGGTACACGCCGGAGATCTGTTCCATACCCCCCGGCCCAGCAACCGCGCCATCCACACAGCCATGCAGAGCATCCAGCAGCTGAATGATGCGGAAATCCCGGTAATTCTCACCGCCGGCAACCATGAGACGCCGCGCATTCGGTTAACCGGCTCCATCTTTGAACCGTTGAATCTTTTTCCGCATGTCTACGCCGCCTATAGCAGCCGCTACGAGCGCTTTCGCCTGGGAGACACGGACTTTCACTGTCTGCCGCACTGTTCGCTGTCCGAAGACCTAAAACAGGCCATTCAGGATATCGAAATTCGACCGCAGGCCGCCGCCAATATACTGATCGCGCACGGCGCCTGGGCCGGCAAGCGCAGATACGGTATGGGTGAATTCAACGAACAGATCATCCCGGATATCGAAACCCTGCGCGGCCTGCAGTTCGATTATACAGCGCTGGGACATTATCACCGTCACCTCCGGGTCAAAGATCATACTTTTTACTGCGGGTCCACCGAACGCACCAGTCTGAACGAACACCAGGCTGAATGCGGTTTTCTTGCGGTCGATATTGACAAGGCGACCTACGATTTTCAACCCCTGCCGACGCGCAGCATGCGCAAATTCAGTCCCCTGGACTGTTCAGGATTGACCTCCACCCGAATTTATCAGGAGCTGGAAACTCTGGCCGAATCGGATATTAAAGACGCCATTGTGCAGATCAACCTGACACAGATCGAACACGACGCATTTGTCAAACTGGATATGCGTCAAATTGATGAACTCTTCAAGTCAGCATTTGTACTGGAAAAACAGATGAGCAAAAAGCAGCAAAACGGCACCTCCGCGGGCGAGACGCGCATCGAGTCTCTGCCGGTCGAGTTTGAACGTTATCTGCAGCAGCACACATCGGGTGAATTCAATGCCGACAGACTCTGCCGTCTGGGCGGCGAATATCTGGACGCCGTGGAACAAGCAACAGAAAATCCGGAACAGCCATGATCATAAAGTCCCTGAAACTTGAAAACTATAGACGTTTTGAGCAGTTGGACATTGATCTTCCGGAAACCGTGATCGGCATTATCGGCCGCAACGGCAGCGGCAAATCGACATTGGTGGAAGCCATCAGCTGGGCATTGTACGGAAACCGGTTTGTGCGCACGGATAAAAATGATATACGCTCACAACATGTGGACACGTCAAAAGACTGTTCTGCTGAAATGATCTTTGAATACGGCGGCGCCGAGTACCGGATCATACGCAAACTCAAGGGCAAAAACGCGATCAGCGAATCCGCGGTCTACCGGACCGGCATTGACGAGCCTCAGGCTGTACAGGACCGCGGCGTGAATGCATTCATCGAACAACTGCTGAAACTGGACTATCGCTCCTTCACTGCTTCGGTGTTTGCCAAACAGAAAGAACTGGCCAAACTGGCGTCTCTGCAGCCGGAGCAGAGACGCCAGACCATCAACCGGCTGATCAACATCGACCAGATTGACCGGGCGCGCGACCAGGTCCGCCGCGATCGCAACGACAAACAGAGCACTCTCAAGGGTATGCAGTCCGGTCTCAAGGACATGGTCGATCTGAAACAACGGCTCAAACTCCTAAAAACGGAAAAATCGAAAACCGACGAAAACCTGTCTGAACAAAACAAAGCGGTCGGGCGCGTGAACCATGCCCATAAAACAGCGCAGCAGGAATATGACAGCGCTGCCGAATTGAGAGAAAAATTTCAGAATGTTACTTCCCGGATCGAATCCGCACAGCAGCGCATTAAAGATCAGACACAATTTTTAAAAACCAATCAAGACGAGCTGGCGAACATCAAAAAAGCCGAAGAGGACCTGGCGCCGCTGCAAACCCGCATCGAACCGCTGCCCGGCCTGTTGAAAAAAAAGGAAACTCTGGATGCGGACTATAAGCGTTACAATGACCTGCAGATCAAGCGGGAAAAACAGACCCACCTGAAGGATCTTGTCAAGCAAGATCAGGTCGAACTGGAGCGGCTGAATCCGGAACTGGAAACGCAGGAAAATTTACTGACACGCAAACAAAAGCTCAACCGGGACAAACAACAGCTTGAGACCGAACTGGCGCAATGGCGGGAAAAAGTCAAACAGGCGCATGCTGATCTCAAAACCGCTGAATTCCGCGGCAAAGAACTTTCGAACAAACTGGACGAGATCCGGAAACTGGGACCGGACAGTCCCTGTCCGGTGTGCACGCAAAAGCTCGGCAACCACTTTGAAGAGGTGACACAGGACCACGAAAAGCAACTGAAACAGCTGCGTCAGGACTATAAAACCGCCAAACAGACTGAAACAGCAGCGCAAAGCGGAGAATCTGATTGTCAGCAAAAACTGGACGAAACCCGTCGGCAGCTCGAAGGGCTATCGGTAGATCTGTCACGCATTGAACAGGCCAAACAGCAGGCCGGTGACATCAACAAACGGCTGGCCAGCAATCAAACGCTGCTGCAGCAGCTGCAGCGGATTATTCAGGCTAAAGATATTGATTATGATGCAGAGCTGCATGAAGAAATCAACACAGAGTGCACAGAACTGCAGCGTATTCAGCAGACCGTGATCCAGCTGCAGGAACGTGTAAAACGCAAGCCTGTACTTGAGGAACAGATCACGCAAAACCGCAAGACGATTCGAGACCTGGAGACACGCCTGTCAGAGCTTGAATCCGAGCGAAAGGCCCTTGATTATGATGAAGAGAGATTTCAACAGAAAAAACGGCGGGTTGATGAGCTGGCCGCGGAACGCGACAAAGCCATAGAAACGCTCAATGATTTGAAGGAAAAAAGCGCGGTTCTGGCCAGCCGGATCGAAAACACCGAGCAGGACATCCAGGAACAAAAACAGCGATTGAAAGAAATTGACGTTCTTCGGGAGGATATCAGCTATCTGAACGCTCTGGATGAACACTTTGGCCGGTTTCGCCTGCATCTGGCCGGACGGGTGCGTCCGTTTATCGCGGCGCGCGCATCGGAACTGATCAAACTCACCACCCTGTCGCGCTATACCACCCTGGAACTGGACGAAGATTACACCATCCGTCTGTTTGACGGCAACATTCCGCATCTGCTCGAACGGTTTTCAGGCGGTGAGCAGGACCTGACCAACCTGTGTCTGCGTATCGCCATCAGCCAGGTGGTGGCGGAACGCAGCGGCGGCGCACCGATCAACTTTATCATTCTGGACGAAATATTCGGGTCTCAGGACACAGAACGACGCGAATTAATTTTAAATGCGCTTTCTTACCTTTCCTCTCAGTTCCGGCAGATCCTCATCATTACGCATATTGACAGTATTCAGGATATGCTGCCCGCTATCTTTCAGGTCAGCGCAGATGACCATCAGACCAGCTCTGTACGCGTGCTCGCCTGATTTACATTCGTCTGCCAAACTTGAACCCCTTCGGTCAAGTTTTTGCAGCATTATACTGCAGCGCCTGTTTGCACGGTAAAATTGCGCTGTTTTGTCCCCATTCTTTCCACAGCCGTTGTAAAAATGGGACAAAACCTCAGTAAATGCAGTCATTTTTAAACTTTATACTTGCTTTTTTCATTAAAAATGGACATTATGTTGTCAGGGTATATGGTAAATGTAATATGGAGTGTGATACGGTGAAAGTATTAAAAAGCATATTCGGATTAGTTCTTGCCAGCATTCTTCTTATGGGAATCGCTGCCGGTTCCGCGGACGCGCAAACCTATCAATTCAAAGGTCGAACCAACAATGCACCGTACGAATTTATCAACAAAGACGGACAGCCTGATGGTTTTAACATTGAAATTCTAAAGGCAATATCAGAAGAACAGGATTTCAATTTTCGCGTTGAACTGGAGCCATGGTATCAGGTAAAACACGAGTTTGAACGGGGACGCATTGACGGCGTGACCGGTATGTACTCTTCGCGTGAGGCGGAAGAATATGCGTATTTCGGGGATCCGCTGGTCCAGGTGGCCCACGTTATTTTTGTCAGAAATGATTCTAAAATCCGTTCTCTGCTGAACATCAAAAGCAGAAAAGTGCTGGTAGAGAAAAGCCAGATGATGGTCAATTTTCTCAACAACAGTCAAATCGCCACAGACATCACCATGGAAGAGGACCCGCAAAAAGCGTTCAATGCGTTGATACGGGGTGAATATGACTGTGTGCTGTGGCGCAAAATGCCGGGATTGCATTATCTGACGACTCACGGTATGGCGGATGAAATCAAGACCACAGGAAGCACATTTGAAAAAAATCAGTATTTTATCGCCATTAAAAAAGGCAATAACGCCCTGTTTCAAAACATCAATGCCGGCATCCAGGCGTTGAAAGAAAACGGGCGCTATGATGAGATCTATAACAAGTGGTTTGATATCGAGCCATCCAAGAGCGTTTGGGCAAAAACCCAGACCTGGATCTGGATCAATATCGGTATTATTATGGTACTCGTTATCTGGGCGTTCTGGTCGCTCAATCTTAAAAAGGAAGTGACCCAGAGAACCCAGCGGATGGAAAAAGAAATTCAGGCCCGTAAATCGGCTGAAGAAGAACTGCGCGACAGTGAGCGCAAATACCGTTCTTTGATCGAAAATTCCAACGATGCCATTTACCTTATTTTTAATAACAAGATCGAGATCGTTAATCAAAAATTCAAATCTATATTCGGATACAGCGAGAATGAACTATACGCTGATCATTTTGATTTCAGGCAGCTCGTCTCTCCGCAGAGCCGCGATCTGATCGGACAACGTGAAAAGGATATTTCATCCGGAAAAAACGTCGGACCCAATTACGAATTTACCGGTCTTTCCAAAGCCGGTGATGAAATCGATCTGGAAGCCTCGGTTTCCTATGTTAAATACAAGGACGGTTATGCCCAGCAAAGTATTTTGCGTGACATTACCGAACGCAAACGCATGCAGGAAAAAATGCAGCAGATGCAGAAAATGGAAGCGATCGGAACACTGGCCGGCGGCATCGCGCATGACTTTAACAATATCCTGACCGTGATCAATGGTCACGCTGAAATGGTGCTGATGCAGCTGGATGAATCACACCGGGCGCGCAAAAGCATGCAGCGTATCATGACCTCCGGCAACCGCGCAAAAGACCTGACCTCCAAATTGCTGGCTTTTAGCCGCCGTCAGTATCACCAGGCAACAGCGCTGAATGTCAATGAAACTCTCGACTCTTTTAAAAATATGGTTCAGGGCCTGCTTGATGATCATACCGAGCTTGATTTTATGCTTGCCAAGGACACAGTTCCGATCAAAGCAGACCCCAACCAGCTCGAACAGATTCTCTATAACCTGACGATGAATGCCAACGACGCGGTTGAAGACGTCAAAGACGGCAAAGAGCG
This sequence comes from candidate division KSB1 bacterium, assembly GCA_034521575.1. Lineage (NCBI taxonomy): Bacteria > Pseudomonadati > Candidatus Zhuqueibacterota bacterium. The sequence goes on along the minus strand of JAXHMJ010000003.1, from coordinate 378,167 downwards.
TAGCATCACCATTCAGTCGCGAATGGCGTCCAAAGCTGAAGTCCAGAGTGTGATGGAAGCCGATATGCCCAAAGGTGACTATGTGGTCATCGCGGTCAATGACACCGGTGTCGGTATTGAACCGGACGCCATGCCCAAGATCTTTGATCCCTTCTTTTCAACCAAAGAAAAAGGCAGGGGCACGGGACTTGGTCTGGCCACTGTATACGGCATTATCAAACAGAATCACGGCAACATCCTGATTGACAGCACCCCCGGACAGGGTACCAGCGTCAAGGTTTTCTGGCCGGTTTCCAAAGAGAAACTCGAAGAGAAAAAGCAACCTGTGGAAAAACCGGTACAGGGTGGTCAGGAAACCATTCTCCTGGTCGAGGACGACAAAGAAGTCCGGGAATTCAACAGCTCTGTGTTGCGTAACCTCGGTTATAACATCATCGAAGCGGACAATGGGAAATCCGCTCTGGCTGTCTACGAGGAAAGCGACAAGAAAATCGATCTGGTCCTCACCGATGTCATCATGCCGATCATGAACGGCAAGGAACTGGCCCAGCAGCTGCGGGAGAAAGACAAACAGATAAAAATTATCTTTATGTCCGGTTACACGGATGATCAGTTGTCAGACCGGGGCGATCTGCTGCAGGATATTTCTTTTATTCAAAAACCGTTCTCTATTAAACGGCTGGATGGAGAAATACGAAACGTTCTCAAGGCGTCAAGCAGCGCCAATTAAACGAATATCAAGCCCGGTCTTTCAGGATCGGGCTTTTTTATTGATTCCCGTTTTTTTCCATTCTTACAGAAATAAAAAAAGCCAAATCTAACGATTTGGCTTTTACAAATTGTATGTATCCGGATCAATATCAGACGCCAGCATCGCCTTGTTTTGCATTTTCCTGCAGACGCCTGATATTCAGTCCTTGCAGAAAAATCATAACCAATCCCACAACCAACACCGGAAAAAAATTGATAGCGTGCAGCACAATGGCAAAGGTGAGTCCTTCACTCTTGGGAACCGCAAAGAACGCCAGAGAAATCTGACAGAGAAAATGATACGTTCCCACGTATCCCGGAGAAGACGGCACCACAATGGCGATCGTGGTGATCACCTGCAGCACCAGAGCGGTTGTCCAGGGCAGGTTGTATTGGGACACAAATTCAAAAGCCTGCAATCCGATTTGAAAGATGAGCATATAGCACAACCAGATTAACGGGGACAGGACGATGACAGCCAGATAATGTTTCCAGTTTTTCAGCGCCACCAGACCATCAACAAAAGAATTCAGCAGCTCAATTATTTTATCGCCAAAAGTGTCCGGAAACGGGGTAAGCAGATATTTGACAAGTTTGAGGGACCGATCCCGGTAGAATTTGGCAAATACCAGGAACAAAAACAGCAACAGGATTCCCAAAAATGCGATAATCCCCGATTGTTTAACCCAGTCCGGAAACGGAAACACAATTAGAGTCAACGCCATGAGAATCAGCAGAGTAAACATATCAATAATGCGTTCGACGACAATGGTGGCGAAAACAGAACCGCCGTGCACGTGATGTTTTTTCCCGACCATATAGGCACGGATAAACTCGCCCAGATGAGCGGGCAAAAATGTATTGGCCATATATCCGATCAGAAGAGACGAATACAAAACTTTTAAATTCACCTGACTGAGCGGCGCGACAAGAAACTTCCAGCGCAATGCCCGCAGCCAGTGACTGAAAAACATCAGCGCAACAGCCGGAATGATCATCCAAAAATGCATTTGCTGAAATGCATCTCCCATACGAGCAAAATCAACTTTGCGGAAAGATAAAAACAGAAAAAATGCGCTGAACGCAATACCCAGCCACAGCTTCCAGTTCGACAGATATCGTTTCATTGGTTTTCCTTTTAATAATTCTGTATCTGTAAAACTCTTGATTCTACATAAAAAGATTGATATATTTTGCAAACAAAAAGTTACTGATTTTTTATTGGAATATCACTGTTTTTTTCAAAAAAATCGCTCCCGTATATACTTGCAGCTTCAATCGACATAGGAACCAACTCGACCCGGTTGTTGATTGCTGAACGTGATAAAAACCGGATTTCAACCATAGAGACCCGGGAAACCCTCACCCGTCTCGGTTCAGGGCGTTCGGACACCGGCGAATTGTCAAAAGAGGCCATGCAGCGCGTTCTTTCGGCGCTACGGTTTTATATGGATCTGATCCGGGCGCATGCAGTCAGTGATGTGAGGCTGTTTGCCACCAGCGCTACGCGGGACGCGGCAAATCAACAGGCTTTTTTAAAGTCGATCAGACGTGAAACCGGATATTCCTGCCGGGTTTTAACGGGAGAGCAGGAAGCAAACCTGTCTTTTTTAGGAGCTCTCAGCGATATCGATCCCGTCGGCAGTCTGTGGGTTGTGGATATGGGAGGCGGCAGTACAGAAATGATACATGCGTACGCAGGTAGAATCAGTTCTGTGTACAGTCTGGAGATGGGCAGCCAGCGTTTTGCTGCAACTATTCAGAACGATCCACCCTGCGCACAGGATCTGGAACGAATAAAAACTCTGTGTAAGCACCAGCTTGAACAGATCGAATCTCCGGCTGCACCCGACACATTGTTATGCCTGGGCGGAACTGTCTCTACCCTGGCTATGATTCATAAAAAACTCCCGCTGACCGATGCATTGCAGGCGCATCATACCCGGTTGTCTGCGGGGAACCTCGCAGAACTGGTCACCGTATTGTCAGGCCTGCCTGTCTCTTTACGGCGTTCTCTCACCGGTTTGCATCCGGAACGCGCCGGACTTGTTTTACCCGGCGCCGTCATGATGAAATGTATCGCTGATTTTTTCAATCAGACCGTCACGGTCAGTCTGCGCGACCTGCTTTACGGAATATTTCTGCAAGATAACAGCTCAACTTTAATATCAGAAAATGATTCAGTATAAATCCTAAAGACAAGGAGTCGTATGCCTCGAAAATCAATCACCACCCGCACCGGTGACCATGGAGAAACCCGACTGCTGGACAATACGCGAGTGCGAAAATACCATGTGCGACCGGAAGCGTACGGCACCCTGGATGAAGCGGGCGCGTTCCTCGGACGGGCGCGATCTGTCACCTCCATCCCCTATATATGCACTACACTGCGTACGCTTCAGAACCATTTGTATCTCTTGAACTCGGAACTGGCGTGTCCGGAGGACAAACGTGATCAGTTAAAAACGATCATCACGAATCAACAGCTCGGATACCTGGACACATGCATCACGTTTATTGAAGACAATATAGAAATGCCCATGAAATTCTATCTGCCCGGCCAGTCACCCGTTTCCGCGGATATTGACATTGCACGCACCATTGTTCGCCGGGCCGAACGCCGGATCGTGGAACTTGACGGCGAAGAGCCGCTGGAAAATAATTATATCCTCCCCTACCTCAACCGATTGTCCGACCTGTTATTTCTGCTGGCCCGCTATGAAGAATTTAAAAACGGCATTGACTATGCTCATCCGGAAGCAGAATAATCATCATCCCGCCGCCTCTGCAAAAATCCTACTTTATCAGCGTAACAGTCTGATACCGCCTCTGATTTCCAACCCGGTATGAAATGATATAGGTCCCGGAGGGAACCGACCGACTCTGCTCATCCGTTCCATCCCATTCAAGTCGCTGATCACCGGACCGTCGGGAATTGGCCAACTCGCGTATACATTGACCGGTCGCGGACAATATACGGATGCGGACGGATTGTTCGGTTTGAACCGAAAAGGGAATTGAAACCGCCAAGTTGAAGGGATTCGGAAAAGCGGGTTTCAGAGTAAAAGCTTGCGATGTCTGTGTCTTGTCGTCCTCGACAGACGTATTCAGAGACAAAAGACTCACAAGATCACTCAATGAAACGCGTCCACTGTTGACGGTACCGTGGTAGGAAAACGATCCGTGCTGCATATAATGCAATCCGATATAGGGAATATCAACCAGAGTCTCATCCGCCGGATGGGCAACCTGCAGGTAGCCCATATTAAAGGTTTCACCGCAGATATGACAGGTCTCAAGTCCCCACATTTCATGGTGGGTGACGTATACACCGGAACCGGAATCCGGCAGTGCATTCAATTGTGCAGCAAGATCGGCAGCCAGGTCAGCGCCGTCCGGCACACCGTTCATATTCTCATCCGGATCATAGATCATCCTTCCCAATTGGCTTTCCTCTTCATCCGTCAAACCATCTTTATCAGCATCCGGAATAACCGGCAGATGATGCAGATCGGATGCTGTCGACAAAATATCGCGCAGCCGGTGCGGTGTCAGCAGAGAATCCGCTTCTCCGGGACTGTTAAAACTGCCACAGCTGAAAAAATGATGCTGGAGATACGACACGCGCAGCGAATCCTTGCGCAGCGGATTGATCACCTGCATATATCCCATATTGACGGACTGACCGCAATGCGGACACATGACCACACCGCGCATTTTGTACTCCTCAACATAAACGGAATCGTGAGACGCGTTTCTGCCGAGACTGTTTATTTCCTGTGCATAGCGCAGTGCCAACTGTTCACCATCCGGTTTTCCATTGTTGTCAGTATCCGGATTTTGAAGATCATTACCCCAGAACATTTCCTCGGAATCCGGCAGCCCATCTGCATCAGCATCCGGCTCAACAATGGTGATGTGCGATCCGCCGCGTCCGGCTGCGACTTTGCAGAGCAGCCCCGCATTGACATAGCCTTTGCCATGGACATCACCCTCATAGGCGAAACTGCCGTGAGAAAGAAAATGATGCAGAGACAGATAAGGTGTCTCGATGGAAAGATGCTCCAGCGGATTCACAATCTGCGCATATCCCATATTAACCGTTTCCTGACAAATGGAACAGGTTTCCAGTCCCCGCAGCTCAAAATCATTGATATAGGGCCGATTTTTCTGCGGTGTGTGCGGCAGGCTGTCCAGGACAGCAGCGAGGTGTTGCGCGAGTTGAATTCCATCGAGTTTTCCGTTGTCATCTGTATCCGGATTACCCGGTTCTGTGCCGCATATGACTTCATAATTATCATTGAGGAAATCCTGATCCTGATCCATATCGTCCGGCAGGTCAAGATGATGCAGGTCGATATCCCGAGGGGCGGACTGGACCGCAGGCGGCATTAACAGCGCGGCGCCGCTCACCAGGACGGACAGAGCCGTGACCGCGGCACAAGTTTGTTTCAGGAACGACCGGTTGGATCGCGCCCGCTCCGGGATATGCTGCATTTTTTTACAGGACTCAAAGGTCTGCCGATACAGCGGCAGCAGCTTGCGCGTCAACTCACAATGCGGACACGCCCAATGAAACAAAAGCTCCTGTTCATGGCTCTCCAGATCATTGGGTGCATACCCATGCACAATATAGTGCTCAATGCAGCAGGACGGAAATCCAAACAGCATTCCCTCCATCCGGCGATGAACCGGATTTTTGCGCACGGGTTTGCCTTCAAACGCGGACAAATACAGATCGATCGAACCTTCTGAATGCGAAAATACAGACTCTGTACAGATATCACCGGTATCCAAACGCCTCGAAACATGCGCCACTTTCAGCTTGAGGGATTCCAGAGCCTCGACCTGATTCGGCGTCAGCGTCTTTTCCCAGCGGCTGAGGGGTTTGATCCCGGCACGCGTGAGCCGCGCCAAATAGGCAAGCTCAAACTCCAATTGCTCTGTTTTGTTCTTTTTCATAACAACCTCATCATTGAGAATGAAACTGTACATGTTCTCACAAACTAAAATCGCCGATACCAGCGCGTGACCTTATTGCAAATAAACAAATTTCTTAATTTTAGATTGCCTCGCAGATTGCAATTGATAAAAATACACCCCACTCGCCAATGCGCCAGGCGCAGTCCATTTCATGCTGTAATGACCTTGACTTTTATATTCATCCAATACCCTGTCAACTACTCTTCCTGTCATATCATAGATTGTCAATGTGATCTGAGAAGATGATAGGAGATTAAATTCGATAAAGGTTGTTGAATTGAACGGGTTGGGGTAATTTTGTCCGAGCTCAAAGATCAAAGGATTTTTCCGCATACCGACAGTACTGACAAACTCTCCAAACTCTTCACCGTTGATTCGCGCAAACGTCAAAACAGCCCGGGCGCCTGCCCCGCCTTCACCTATTGACCATTTAGAAATTCCATAATTTTCTGAGAACTCCCTGCCCACCCCCACCCCACCCGGATAAAAATAAAACCGCTTGAACGCTGCAGAATCGGACAACAATCCAACCCGACTCATTCCTGTCTGATATTCAGCAACACACATATTATGATCAGAACAATAAATACTCATGTCATGGCCCATCTGATCATAAAATTCACCATATTGAGGTTTCCACCAAAAGATACAAAAATAATACCAGCTTTCCGCTAAAAAACGGAACTGTATTTATTATAGTTACAACTCTATTATCTTTTACCGGTGCGAATATTTATCAGCACACACAAAGAGTTTTCCACACTAAAACCGGATTCAGCCCTGAAATCAAATCTGTAAATGAAAACAACGGCGACAGGGTAAATATTCAAAAAATTTATCCCCGGCAATGTGTACGATTTGGGATTATTCACAGTCTTTTGCTGTTATAAAAATAAACGTTCAGGATACAACGAGACCACCGCAGATGAATCTTTCTCCACTATTTTGATGCCGGCAGTATGCCCCCGCTTTTCTCTGATTCCTGACAGAACCAAGAAAAGTGAAACACAAGGAGATATTATTATGTTAAACCGCTCGATTCTCTGTCCATTAATCGTTACGGCCATTTTGGCATCCGTTTTTATGTTTGGCTGCGCCACAACCTTTCAAAAAGCCCATATAAAAGACATGCCGCCTCTTGAATATCCCCTTGGCGCTCAGATGGATGAACGCGAAGGTGAGGTGGTCTTGGCCGTATATATCAGTCAAGACAGCGCCATCAAAAGTCTCGAAATCCAGTCCTCTTCCGGTTATGCAGACCTGGACAGCGCTGCGATGGAATTTGGCCGCAAAGTCAAATATATACCCGCACAAAAAGACAATGCCCCCATCCCATCCTGGACGCTGCTTCGTCTGAATTATAAACTGGATAAAACGCCCTTTGCTCAGGAAAAGTGGCTGCGAGAGATTCATTTGCTGCACAAGCGTATTGCAAAAACAAGCGACTCTTACAAGCGGGAAAAAGCGCTCGAGGAACTATATGATGCATCGTTAAATCTGGCCGGTTCTCTTTCACTGGATAAAAGCCCGCGGATAAACCATCGGCTGAAAAAACTTGTATCCGATCCGGTTTACGATGATTGGCAGTCTTTGGAAGAGGTGATACCGCTTCCGTTTGTCGTCCTGAAAGATTATCTTTACCGGTATCCGTCCAGTGCGCGTTACAATGATGTCAAATCACGTCTGCTGCAGTTTATAACAGTATTCAAGCAAAAGGTCATTGACTATGAGGGCGATATTCCCAGAATCCAGGAGCGCAAGGATAAAATTATAGAATTTCTCGATCAGCGGATCAGCGAGCTCGAAAACAATCATCTGTCATTGCGTTCAGAGTTTAGACAATGAGGCCGCTTTAAAGGAAGGCGCTGGAGAGTAATGCCTGCCATTACTTTTAAGATTTAATTTTCATTTTTACTGATTTTGCATTATATTATTACAGTTTGTACAAACCTGAAAATCAAAACAACTATAGAGGAGGAACGATGACAACCATCGTTGATGTCTATGCACGAGAAATACTGGATTCGCGCGGCAATCCAACCATTGAAGTTGAAGTGACACTGGAATGCGGTGTAACCGGGCGGGCAGCCGTGCCTTCCGGCGCATCCACCGGTGAAAACGAAGCCCTTGAACTTCGCGACGGTGATAAAAACCGTTATCTGGGCAAAGGCGTTACCCAGGCGGTCGCCAATGTGAATGATCTGATTGCCAAAGAGATCGTGGGTTGGGACGCCATCGATCAGGTCGGCATTGATAAATATATGCTGGAACTGGACGGCACCAAGAACAAAAGCAAACTGGGCGCCAATGCCATTCTGGGTGTCTCTATGGCCACGGCAAAAGCAGCGGCTGAGGCATTGGGAATGCCGTTGTACCGTTATATCGGAGGCACCAATGCCAAACATCTGCCTGTTCCGATGATGAACATCATCAACGGCGGTTCTCATTCCGATGCACCCATCGCATTTCAGGAATTTATGATTCGACCGGTCGGCGCTCCTTCGCTGAAAGAAGCCCTGCGCGTCGGCGCAGAGGTGTTTCATAACCTGAAAAAAGTACTCAAAGACCGCGGTCTGAACACATCTGTCGGCGATGAAGGCGGATTTGCCCCGGGGCTGGACGGGACAGAAGACGCGCTGGACAGCATTATCAAAGCGATTGAAAAAGCCGGTTATAAACCCGGCACCGACGTGACCATCGCTCTGGACTGCGCCGCCTCTGAATTTTACAAAGACGGTGTATACGATTATACCCTTTTTGAAGGTGATAAAGGCAAGAAACGCTCCTCGGAAGAACAGGCCGACTATATTGCCGAACTGGTGGGCAAATACCCGATCGATTCCGTTGAAGACGGCATGGATGAAGGCGACTGGAACGGATGGAAAGTATTGAACGACAAAATCGGCGACACATGCCAGCTGGTCGGCGATGACCTGTTCGTGACCAACGTTGAGTATCTGGCCCGCGGTATCCGGGAAGGGTCTGCCAATTCAATTCTGATCAAAGTCAATCAGATCGGCAGCCTCACTGAAACGCTGGATGCCATTGAAATGGCGCACCGCGCCGGATTTACCACGGTTACTTCTCACCGCTCCGGTGAAACTGAAGATGCAACGATCGCTGATATCGCAGTTGCAACCAACAGCGGACAGATCAAAACCGGATCAATGAGTCGCTCCGACCGCATGGCCAAATACAACCAGCTCTTGCGCATCGAAGAAGAACTGGGCGAAGAAGCCATATACGGATATGAAAAAGTAAAATAATCGCTGTATTTCGACCCCGGCTGCGGCCGGGGTCTCTTTTTTTTCAGGAGGGATGATGAATACCCTGAAACGTTTCTTATTCAATCCCAAATTTTTGCTCACCCTCGGTATACTGTTTATCTTGTACACATTGGTGTTTGATCAAGGCATGGGATTCATCCGTCAATATCGATTGACTATGAAAAATCGGGACCTGCGGCAAGAAATCGCAAATGCCAGGGAAAAACAAAAAGAATTGCAGCAGGACATCGATCGACTCAAACACGATCTGACCCGAATCAAACAGGAAGCCATTAAAGCCGGATACGCCGAACCGGATGAAATTATTATTAATATTCGTGATTAAACCGGATGATCATCAAAACTCTGAGAAAATACTTTGCTGCCGGGCTGTTGTTCATCGTGCCACTTGTGCTGACGTTTTATATTGTAAGCTGGCTGTTCCTGCGCTTGGACGGCGTTCTAAATGAACACATCAGCCGCCTTCTTTTAGATGTATTCAACCAGCCGGCGAGAAACGTGATCATTCCGGGTCTAGGATTTTTAACACTGGCGCTGATCGTTCTCACCACCGGATTTGTAATCACCAACTATTTCGGCAAAAAAATCGCTCAGCTCAGCCAGTTCATTCTTCACCGAATTCCGGTCATTCGCCATATTTACGGCACACTCGATCAAATCAGCAGCGCCTTTCTTTCTGAAAAAAGCGAAACCTTTAAAAAAGCCGTGTTGTTTGAATATCCGCGCCGCGGTGTTTATTCGATCGGATTCATCACCCAGAATACGCGCGGACTGGTGCAAGACATTCTGAGCGATCAGGATATGTACAGTATTTTTCTCCCGACAACCCCGAATCCGACCTCTGGATTTCTACTGTTTGTTCCAAAAACCGATGTTCACGTTTTAAACATATCTGTAGAAGAAGCGTTAAAATTGGTCATCAGCGGTGGAAGCGTGACGCCGCAGGAATTGCCCCCAAATGCGCAACCCCATTCAGCAAACCATGGTAAGCCCAACGTGTGATATCTGTACGATTATATATCATTGCCCTGCTATTGGGATTGCTGACACTAAGTCCAGCTCAATCGCTCCGCATCCCGGTCTTTCCCCATTCCCGGCATACGCTGTCATTGGGTATGCAGCAGGAATTCAACACCTATCTCTGGAATATCGGCCTGGATTACAGTAAAAAAGTCAATTCCCGACTGGGGTTTCATATCACCGAGACATTCAGATCTTCGATGCTTCAGAGCAGTCGCAACCAGAACAAATGGAAGGATGACCAGACCCTCACATTCGGTCTGCAATATGGTCTTGGCAGCGATTGGATGCTGGTATCAGATCTATCATCCGTGCTGTATACGGACAATCAATCCGGATTTAATAATGATGTTCGCACTCACCGGACAAGAATGGGGCTGGTTTACGATCCCGGGCGCTATTTTCGCGGCTATGCCACGGCTGGTCCCAAATGGGACAACAAACTGAAACACGATGACAAGGGGGCCACCTATGCCGTCCGGCTGGAAGGAAAAAATCTGAACTGGCAGGAATACAACAATGATCTGGCCTTTTCAATCCAGGAAGAGCGGTATAAAACAAGACGCAACCGTGATTTGAACGTCAATTATCTGGTGGGTCGGCAGTTTTCAGATTTTGCATCCGATTCACTGACAGTATTTGTCAACCAGGAACGACATGACAATTACGTCACCCTTAACCAGGATATTGAAAGCCAGCGTCAATACGAACGCGGTTTGGAAAACGATTTGTTTTATCGTATTTCTGAATTGGCGGATTTGCGCGTGAACACCGCATTCACCACCCGGGATGTCGAGGTCAAACAATTTGGAGAAACCCTGGAATCGCGCAGCCGCAAACGCACAGACCAACGGCTTGCCAATGATGTCACCTTGAGACTGGATCATCCCTGGTTAAAGGGGCACTTTACACTGTCGCATTATCTTCAGGAACAGCGTTACGATCTGAATATCGAAAAACAGGATCATCCGTTCTCTCAGCGGACGGCCTTTATCACCCCGGACAATAAAAGTTCGCGTATTAGACTCAACTCGCGTCTGGACGCCGCATTTTCACCCAAAGACACCCTTGAAACCGTACTTTCCATCAGCAAATATCAGTACGACACGCCGGATGAAGAAAATTTCGATGACCGGGATGAACTGCGTATCAATTCACGGCTGCTCTATTCACACGTATTTAACGAACTGTTTGCCATCGACTTGCTCGCCAGTGTAAACCTCTATCATATGGTTTATATTTTTGGTGAGCGCAGCGCAGACAACAACTGGAACCGGATTTTGCGGCTAAAGCCGTCACTCCGCTGGAAGCCTTTTCCTTCGCTTGTTTTTCATCAATCCTTTGAAGTGCTGTCCAATTATGTCGATTACGATTTTGAGGATAAGACACCGGCCACCCGCAGCTTTGTATTTCGTAAATTCGCAGTAGAGGATTCTCTGCTATGGAAAATTTTTCCGCATACGTCTCTGAGTCTGGACTATAGATTGCAGTTGGAAGAAAACGGACAGCTTTTCTGGAAGGACTGGACGGAAAAAATACTTGTAACCCGGCGAAAACAATGGTTGCATTTTTACCTGAAATATAAGAAATTAGGGTATATACATATCGCGCCTGGTTTTCAGTATACACAAGCGGGAAGAATGGCGGCATAAAGTGAATCCGGTTGGCGGCACATTAAAGGATAAAAGCGACACCTATCTCAGTATCGGCCCGATCATGCGTGTCACCTATCGTCCCACATCAAGTCTACAGTTTTTTATGGACGCTGTGAGATACAAGGTAACTTTTCGAAAAAATGAGTATTATATCAATAATATAGAAACGGGTTTGAATTGGCTATTCTGACAAGGTAAGGATGCAATGTGAGCAGTCGTAAACAACAATTAAAACTGGAAATTCCTTCTGATGTAAAAGAAATACACAGAGTTGAGGAGAAACTGGAAGCGTTCTGCCGGCAACAGGGAATGAATAAAAACCAGATTGTGAACTGCGCCATTGCAGTCACCGAAGCCGTGAACAATGCCATCCGCCATGGCAACAAACAAGATCCTTCAAAAAAAGTTTTCATTCAATTTTCCATATCCGGCAATAACATCACGATACGCATTACCGATCAAGGCAACGGGTTTGATCCGGAAAATCTGGATGATCCGCTGCATCCTAATAATTTGTTAAAAGAAAACGGACGGGGAATCTTTATTGTTAAACAGCTCATGGATGATGTCCGGTTTGAATTTAATAAAACAGGCACGACAATTATTTTATCCAAAACATTAACTCGCGAATGATCTTGCAGAAAACAACTTTTATTTTCTTTGTAATTTTAACAGGCTTGAGTCAAATCCAGAGCGCCGAACCTGATTCACTCACCGGTTTGGGTATTGAAGACATTTTGATCGTAGGGAACGAAAAAACCGGGGAGCGGGTTATATTGCGGGAAATGAAAAGCCGCATCGGCACACCCTATTCTGCGTCCACTCTGGACAAGGACCTTGACAGAATCCGGAGCCTGCAGTTGTTTTCCAGAGTGCAATCGGATGTTTTTCAGTCCGGTCCCGACTCGGTTACGATTATGATTACCGTAAATGAACGCTGGTACATATTTCCGATACCTCTGTTATTGCGGAATGAAAAATCATGGAAAAAATGGTCGTTTGGATTGGGAGTGCTGCACGACAATATGCATGGACTCAATCACGATCTGATTGCCAGTGGCTGGCTGGGATTCAATCCGGGATTTGATATTAAATACAGCATACCCTGGTTTGCGGGCTCTCTGAATTTGTATGCCAACATGAACATTTACACGTTAAAGATCAAAAGTCAAAATCTGCATACAACCCGTGATGGTCTCTCGAGATACAATTTTCACGAACACCACCGGGGCGTCAAGGGATACCTGGGCAAACGCTGGGGACATCATTTTTACACATCTGTTCTTTATGCGTTCAACCATCTTGAATACCCTGATGAGTATCAATATTTGCTCCCCGGTTCTGCCCGCAGTATGAACACCATTTCTTTTGGGGTAAGCATGACATGGGACACCCGTGATCTGATACAGTACCCGTCATCCGGATGTTATTTGAATGCCAGCGTGTCTATGACCCCCTGGAAAGATGTAGATTACAGCTATGCAGGCACGGATATGCGCGCGTACCTCAGTTGGGGTGATTTGACATTTGCGTTTCGAACGGCCGGCAAAACCAGTTTTGGCCGCGTCCCGGTGTTTTCGCGTACCTTTTTGGGCTATGAGGAACGCATCCGCGGTCATTTCACTGAACAGCGCGAAGGCGAAAATCGGGTGCTGGCCAGCGCGGAAATCCGGTTTCCGATCATTCCGGTGCGCTATATCAGTCTAAGAGAATCTGACGAAATTTTAGGGCACTATTCCCGGGATCTCCCCCTGGGTCTGAATGGCACAGTTTTTTATGATACAGGCAGTGTGTGGATGCAGGATCAGGCGTTTTTCAGGAGTGCGTTTCTCACCGGATTTGGAATCGGGCTCGCTGCCCGTATCCCTTATGCAGAGGTGCTTCGTCTTGAATATGCGCTGAATACCGACCATCAAGACGAATGGATACTTGATTTGGGAGTTGCGTTTTGAAGCGAATGCATTTTGAACAATTTTACGTTGATCCGGGGAATATCTCGGAAAACACGTTTATTCTGGTGGATGAGGAAGCGCGTCACGCTGCCCGGGTGATGCGGAAACACATCGGCGACCCGCTCTCGGCCGCAGACGGCAGAGGTCGGGTGGTGAGCGGACCTATTTTAAATATCACACAGGACCAGGTCATTGCCAAACGGGAAGAAACCCACCTGAATCCGGGCGAACCCGCGCTTTTTCTAACACTGGCACAGGGGGTCCCCAAAGGCAGTCATTTTGACTGGGTCGTTGAAAAAGGCACGGAAATCGGGGTGTCCTGTTTTCAACCGCTTTTGACGGAACGGTGCATTGCGGATCCGTCGTCACGTCTGCAGCGCTGGCGGAAAAAAGCATTTGCGTCTATGAAACAGAGCGGCCGTTCACGCTGTCCGAATATTTTACCGCCCTGCTCGCTGGAAACGTTTTTCGATCATAATCAGGACGATATCAACTATATTGCACACGAAACCTCAGCCTCCGAGATTTCTCCCGCGATGGAACCTGATGCACCCAAACGCTGTGCTCTGTTGATCGGACCGGAGGGCGGATTCACATTACAGGAATATTCTCTGGCGCTGGAAAAGCACGCCATACCGCTCAGTCTGGGCCCGCGCAGACTGCGCAGCGAAACCGCCGCAATGGTCGGCATCATTCAAATACTTTATGCAAACGGTGAACTACAAGGAGGATAACACCATGTCTTGTCTCTTTTGTGATATCATTGAAAAAAAAATACCGGCGGATATCGTTTATGAGGATAAACAGGTTCTGGCGTTCCGTGACATTTCTCCACAGGCGCCCACTCATATCCTGATTATCCCGAAAAAACATATCGCCACCACCAACGATCTGGCCGAACCGGACGCAGAGCTCATCGGCAGGGTGATTTTAGCCGCAAAGGATCTTGCCAAACAGCAAGGACTTGAAAACGGCTACCGGCTTGTATTCAACTGCAATAAGGACGCCGGCCAGGCCGTATTTCATATCCACTGTCATTTGCTGGGCGGCCGCCGGATGCAGTGGCCTCCCGGTTAACAGATATCGGGAATGATTGTTCTGATTTTGTTTAAATGCAAAGGAACACAAAGGATTAAAATCCGTTAAAAAGAAAAGGCCTGTAAAACGAAAGTTTTATCTTGATTTTCGTATAAAATTTGGTTATATTTTAAGATTAGATACTATCAAAACGCGAAAGGAGGTTGATTACTTTGCCAGCAGTTAGAATTCGTGATAACGAATCCTTTGAAAGAGCATTACGACGTTTCACAAAATCCTGCGAAAAGTCGGGTCTGATGTCTGATATTAAAAAGCATCAGCAATATGAAAAACCAAGTGAAGCGCGCCGTCGTAAAATGAATGCTGCACGCCGTAAAATGCGTAAATTGCAGGCTATGCAGAGATAGCATTTGTATTTGACCGAATGGAGACTCTGATGAGCATTTTAGATCAGCTTACCCAGGACATGAAAGAAGCCATGAAAGCCAAAGACAGCGAACGTCTGTCCGCTATTCGTCTCATGCGCAATGAGCTCAAGAACGCTTCGATCAATCAGGGCAAGGAACTGAGCGAGGATGACGAAATCGCAGTGCTCTCCAGCGCGGCAAAACGACGAAAAGAATCCATTCAGGCGTATACCGATGCGGGAAGAGATGATTTGGCGGAAAAGGAACAACGGGAACTGGATATTATCCAGACCTACCTGCCCCGGCCCTTGGCCCGCGAGGAACTTGAATCTATTGTTGTTGATGCGATCCGGGAATCCGGCGCTGAATCTGTTAAAGATTTAGGCAAGGTGATGCCTCTTGTGATGAAGCAAGCCAAAGGACGTGCTGATGGAAAACAAGTAAATCAACTGGTACGTGATAAACTGGGCGGATAGTATTGTCCGGTACGTGCTGCAATAAAATCGAGAGTGAATAATATATACCGTATATGTTATTCACTCTTTTTTTATTAAAAAAGGAGGGGGATCTATGAATTACATTTTAGATGCAGTTATCGCCCTTGTTTTACTTTTGTTTGTGCTGATGAGCATCAAACGCGGATTTGCAGCGGAACTGCGCGGAGTGACAGGGTGGGTAATTATTCTGCTGCTGTCTTTGCGGTTCGGCGCACTGGTAGGCGATTATATGGCCGAACATATCGAACATATCTCGATGGCAAGCACATACGTCGGATTCATCGTACTCGCTGTCATCCTGAAACTGATCTTTATGGCGATTTCCCAGTTATTCGAATCCAATGAATTCGGTTTCCTGGACAAGCTGTTCAGCGGTATCACCGGATTAATCAAGGGAGGTCTGCTGATCAGCATTGTGTTCATCATTCTCGCCTCCACGCCGGCGCAGGAAAAGGTTCAGCCTTATATCGACACCTCTATCTCCTACCGGTACTTGTATGGATTTTCCACCGCATTCGTAGATGTGCTCACACGATTTGTCCCCCAGCTGGAAACGCTCTATGAACGAATGCTCGACCGGTCATCTGAAATGCAAAAAGATACATCGAAAACCATTCAGGAAAAAGTGGAAACACTGCGCAAACGGAATACAGAACAGAAAGAATAACGCGAAAGTTTACATTGGAATCTGTAGTCGAAACTCTGGAATTTGATCATATCCGCAGACATCTGGCCGAACTCGCTACAATGGTTCAGGGACGGGAAAAAGCAGAGGCTCTGCTTCCTCTAAAAGAGAAACAATGCATAGACACAGCCCTGGATCAAACGTCCGAACTTTGTGATATTATAAAATATGATAAAGAGCCGCCGATTGAGGGAATCCCGGATATTAGCGGTATTCTGAAACGGGCTGCTGTGGAAGGAAGCCTTCTGAAAGAGGAAGAGTGCGTCAAAGTAGCCCAGTGTGTACTCTCATCCCGTAAAATCACAGGATTCTTCAAAAGTCGTCAGGAAAAAATCCCGACACTCGGCAAGGTTACGAACACATTGATCGACTTGTCCGACGTGGAACGGGAGATCAGCCGTTGCATTGATCTGTCCACTATAGCGGTCAGGGACAATGCCTCACCGGAATTATCCGCAATCCGCCACGAGATCAATCGGGCACGAGCCTCGGCCCGAAAAAAAATCGAATCCATGATGAGCAAGCTGGCCCAACAGGGCGCCCTGCAGGAAAATGTAGTGGCCGTACGCAACGGCCGGCATGTTCTGGTGATCAAGGAAGAGTACAAGCGCAAAGTAAAGGGACTGATCCACGACCGCTCCGCCAGCGGCTCGAGCTTGTTTATAGAACCGCTTGGAGTACTTGAGGACAATAATAGAATCCGTGATCTGGAAATACGGGAAAAAGATGAAATTGAAAAAATCCTTTACAAATTATCCTATCAGATACATGCTGTACATGACGAACTCGGCTCAAATGTAGAAACTTTAGGAATTCTTGATTTCATTTACGCCAAGGCTCGTTTATCTATTAAAATGCAGGCCAACCCTCCTGAAATATCTGAAAATCCGGTTATCCACATTGCGCAAGGCCGTCATCCCCTGCTTTTACTCCGTATGGGCAGTAAAAAAGTGGTGCCCATGGACATTAATCTGGGTGAACAATTTAATACCGTAATCATCAGCGGCCCGAATGCCGGGGGAAAAACCGTTTCGTTGAAAACCCTCGGATTGCTGACCATCATGGCGCTGAGCGGTCTGCATATACCGGCGCTCCCGCACTCTAAAATCGGAATTATGACGCAAATTTTTGCAAGCATCGGGGATGAACAGTCCCTGGATCAGGACCTGTCCACGTTTTCATCGCACCTGACTCATTTGAAAAACATTGCGCTGCATGCTGACAAGCAGCACCTGGTGCTAATTGATGAAATCGGTTCCGGTACAGATCCGGAGGAAGGCACATCCCTGGCGATCGCACTGCTCGAACACCTCACACAGCGCGGCGCCCTGAGCGTCGTCACCACACATCAGAGTCCGCTCAAAGCTTTTGCCTACCAGACCGAGGGCGTTGAAAATGCATCACTGGAATTTGATGCGCAAACCCTGACCTCTACCTTTCATTTTCGTATGGGAATACCGGGCTCCAGCTATGCATTTGAAATCGCAGAGCGCATGCATCTTCCCGGCTCGTTTATAGACCGGGCCAGAGAACTGGTGGGCGCCACTAAAGATAAACTGGAAGGATTGATACTCGATCTCGAAAATACAATCCAGGATTATAAAAAGACAACCCGGGAAGCCGAACTGCGGGAAAAAGAGTATAAAGAACAGCTGCAGCTGTACAAAGAGCGCGCAGAAACGCTGGAATCGGAAAAAAACCGGTTAAAAAAACAAGCCGCCCGGGAAGCTGAGAAAATTCTCGAGGACTCTAACAGCGCCATTGAACAGGCTATTCGGGAAATCCGGGAAACTCAGGCCGAACGCGAGGCGATTCGTTCTGCAAAACAACGCATCGATCAGCAAAAACAGAAAATCGCAGACCTTCAGGAAAAGGTCAGCACATCAGAACCTCCGGAGCAGACGGGAAATGTAAGCCCGGGTGATTATGCGCGCTGGATCAAAACCGGCGGATTTGGTACCGTCGTATCAGAACCGGACAAAAAGAACCAGGTCATGCTGCAAACAGACGGGGGAATTAAAATACATGTCCCTGTGAACGAACTCGTCCGTAAAGGCAAATCAAAACAGAAAAAATCCCGGGTCCGTTATAATCTCCAGGATACAAATTTTAAACATGAACTCGACTTGCGGGGCATGCGTGTGGAAGAAGCGCTGGATGTGCTGGGTAAATTTTTGGATGAAGCCGTGATGAGCGGTTTATCCCAGGTCAGCATTATTCATGGCAAGGGAACCGGAAAGTTACGTGAAGGAATTCTGCCCTATCTGGATGAGCACCCCGGAGTTCAAAGTCACCGGCTTGGCAACTGGAACGAAGGTGATTCGGGTGTGACTGTCATTAAACTCAAAAAAGGGTAATATGAACTATTCAGCGATAGATACCGCCCTGTATGCGGCGAGAAAGGCCGGGGAGATGCTCAAGGACCGGGTCGGACAGCTTCAGGAACATGAAATCGACAAAAAAGACACGTTTGATTTTGTAACCAAAACAGATAAAGACTCTGAGAAGTTAATTGTCGATATCATTCAATCACGACACCCGGGGCATCACTTTCTCGCAGAAGAAAGCCATCGAGCCGAGCAAGGTGAATACCGATGGATCATTGATCCGCTTGACGGAACCACCAATTTTATTCACAGAGTTCCGATGTACAGCGTTTCCATAGCGCTGCAATATGAACGCAACGTGCTCCTGGGTGTGGTATATGATCCCAATCAAGACGAATGCTTTGTCGCTGAAGCGGGGCAGGGAGCGTTTTTGAACAACACACGTATTCAGGTTTCCGATGTCAAAGATGCCTCCCGCGCGCTGCTGGCCACGGGATATCCGTTCCGCAGCAAAGATCTGATTGACGTTTATCTACAGTCCTTCAAACGTCTTTTCCAGGACGTTTCAGGTATCCGCAGAGCCGGGTCCGCTGCAATTGATCTGTGCTATGTGGCCTGCGGCCGGTTTGACGGGTTCTGGGAATTGAATCTAAAGCCCTGGGATATCGCAGCGGCCCAATGCATTATTCAGGAAGCGGGCGGCCGCATCACGGATTTTGCCGGAAAAGACAGAGTTTTGGATACCGGCAACACCATTGCCGCCAATGCGCATGTATATGATCACATGGTAAAAATCATTCAGGACACATTTCAGGGTATAGTGGATCAATGATGCGCCTCATCCGGATTACAATCTACATTGCTGTGCTGACCGGATTGATTCTATACGGATATATACATATCCCGGACATCACACTGCAAATGTGCCTGCAGGACCCGGACCGATATGACGGGACAACCATTACGGTTGGCAATGAAGCCACAGTAAAAAATCTCACCCATGACGGGTTTATTATCAAACAACGGGGACGGCTCATTCCTGTGAACAGTGCCAGAGTCAACGACCTCAAACCCGGAGTTTTTATCAATTTTTCAGCGGTCTTTCACAAACCGGGATGGCTGCAGGCCAAAGAGATACATATCATGAAACAGCGGCGCCTCAAAATCTGGGTGTCTGTGATTCCCGTCATTGTCGTTGTTATTCTGTTTTTTCGTCACTTTAGATTTGATTTCAAAAACCGGCAATTTGAGAAACGATAATGCCGGATCTGATCACACATACCGCTGCTGCTTATTTAGCCGGTCGCTACTTTTTGACAGCCCACAATCGGGTTTTGCTATACATGGGAGTGATTTTACCCGATATTCTGGTCCGTCCGTTCTATATCATTTTCCCGGCGGTGTATCCGTATACGGTGGGTATTCATACGCCGTTCTTTATGATCATAGCTGTTGCACTCGCAACTGAATTGTTCGCCCCCGGTATCCGCAAAGCTGCTTTTACCTACTTGTCGCTGGGAGTTTTTTTTCATTTTATACTGGATCTCTTGCAAAAGCATATTTCATCCGGTTATTACTGGCTGTTCCCGTTTTCATGGCAATCTTTTGAAATCGGGCTTTTTTGGCCCCACCAGACGCTTCCCCTGATCCCGTTATGGATTATGCTCGTTATAGCACTGGAATTTTTTATTCAAAAGTACCAGCGGAAGCATTGATTTCCCACAACAGTTGCCTGGCTTTATTTTGTTTTTCCAGACAGCGATCCCGCACCTCTGCATCAGGCTTTGTATTCAGATTTTGTTTCAAATATTCAACTGCCTGCTGCGGATTCTCCATTCCCCGGCAACACTGCGCCATTTTGAAGTAAAGCACAATTTCATTGTAATGGTTATTGATGGGCGCTGCAAGCACGGAATTCAAAAGCGTTTCATAGACCTGGAGCGCATCAGCATATCGTTTCATATGCAGCAAGGTCTCACCGCAGGGCCAGAGAAAAAAACGGCTGTCCGGAAAGGCATGCAAACCTTTTTGTGAATAATAAAGCGCTTGCTCCCAGTTCTCTTCTTCCAGATAGATCCAGGCCAAATTTGAAACCGCACTCCAGCGTCCAATTGATTGTGAATCTGCAACTTTTTCCAGATAGTTTATGCCGGTTTGCCGCTGATCGGAAAAAAACGGCAGCCAGTTCACGGACTGTGTGATGCGGCTGCGCCAGTAAAGATAGCTACCCAGTCCCAAATACGCCGGCAGATAACTGGAATCCGCTCGAAGGATATCCTGCAAATCCCCTATCCCCTGCCGGGCCAGAAGCACACTCTGGAGATATTTCGCCTGGCGGCCGAGATAAAAACTCTTGTAAGATTTTGCAGCGCCCCGGGCAAAAACCGCATCCAGATCTCCGGGATCATTTTGCAAGCATTGGTCTGCTTTATCAACTGCAGATTCGATTGAACGTAGAAACTCGTCTTCCCAACGCAGGGTTTCATAATCCATCATTTTCGACTGAATCACAGATGCCTTGTAGAAACGGGGTTCGGGGCGATCGGGAAATTTCAGTTCAAGGCTGTCAAAAAACGCCAGCGCAGTATCATAGTCCTGGCACAAGCTGTGTTCAATCGCTTTTTGAATGCCGGCCGGATCAAGAGCGCGCACCGGTTCGCCCGGGAACAAAAGCCCCAAAAACAACAAAAGCCCGCCGATACACTCGGCAGGCTTTGAAAATTTTATACTAATCAAAAACGTACTTTAATGGATTGACAGGTTGGCCGTTTACAATGACTTCATAGTGGAGATGCGGCCCCGTGGATCGACCGGAGGTTCCGACCGTGGCGACTAAAGCATAACGGGACACTGTTTCTCCGGGTTTAACCAGGCAGTTTTTCAAATGGGCGTACCTCGTTTTGATTCCGTTGCCATGGTCAATGACAATATATCGTCCGTAACCCTGTCCGGGAGAATAGCGCTGGCGAACGGATTCTACACGTCCTGAAGCAGGAGCGTAAATCTCGGTTCCGCGGGCAGCGGCGATATCAAGACCATCATGAAATCTTCTTTTCTGGGTAAAAGGATCTGTGCGGTAGCCAAAACGACTTTTGATGCGGCCGGTAGGCACAGGATTGATTGAAGGCATATGTGCCAGATCATTATTGAGCTTGGTATACGCATCTTTAATTTCCTGACGGCTGTTATAGGCCAAATCCATTCGCTGACTGAGATTACTCAACAAGGATTTGATTTTAAAAGCCTGCTCCAGCTTTTCGTCATTCGAATAGGCAAAAGATGAAAAAGTTTTTTCATCAATACCACCGACACCGAGCTGACGGGTATCGTTATCAATTTTAGGCAGGTCTGCAAACACGCGCAAATCGTTATCCTGCTTTTCAACCAAAAGAACTTTTTTCTCAATATCCACTACCCGGTGTTCCATAACGGAAAGCATATTGGCAAGTTCGGTATTCTTTCGGGTCAACCGGGACAATTCGACGTTCTGGAAAAAATTTGTTGAAAGCTGCAGAAAAATCCCCGTAACGGCAATGACAACAGCAACCGCAAGGAGAAAGCCTATCGCTAACTTATCGATGCCCAAACTGATTTCTTTTACTTCTGAACGGCTTGTTGAGAAATAAATAAACTTGAATCTCTTTCCGCGCATAGTCGTCCTTTGATAGAATTTAAAAACGATCCTTTTGTTCGTTTAGCCCCCAATTTTTGATGTTAGCCGCGCCAATTTATAATATAGGCGGGTTTGAAAAATGCTCTTTAAATATATAAACTTTAGTAACTTTTGTCAAGGAAAAACTGTATTATTTTGTATCAATATTCAAATTCATATTACATAATTGTAACAAAACCTGCAAAAACAGCTTTCTTTTTGGTTACCACAGTATACAATATTCATGCCATAAACTTGAACAACAATTCAATATAACTATTTATGTCCTAATATCAAAACAATATTTTTATTTGATTATTTCCGAAGAGAAGCTTTGGAAAATACATAATCAGGAATATCTGCATTGAATTCTATTGATTTGATGACATATTCCGTTCCTTTGCTGGAGGACAATACATCGTTAAAAACCGTTTTTCCGGGGTACCAGCGACCCTGTTGTCTCATGACCTCCTGCACCTTTGTTGTTTTCAATAACTTGCCGCTCTTGGCATATCGGTTTTCTTTAAGGATAATCATTTTGGATTGATCCACCCATATTTTGCGTGTAGCATAAGCCACATCATCGGTCTTTGCCTGGAGATGCAGAACCCAGCACGGCTGGTCATTCACCCGTTGTTCTTCAATTATTTCCGCAGAGTATATGTTTCCCAGTACCGGGTCCTCCATTAGATCTTCATAGGACAAATCAGAGCCCATTACAGACTGCCGCAGCATATGTCCGGCAATTCGAATGATACGGTCGGTTTGCGGCGAATAGATCCACAACTGGTCCTCCAGTTTTAGCATTTTTGTACCCGCTTCACGTGGTGGGGACAGATATTCAGTAAATGATTTTTTCGTTCCATGAATCCAGGATTTCGCGGTCACTGAACGATCTGTCCGACGGCCGTGAATGATCATTGTAGATTTTACGATCATGGTTTCTGCGGATAAATTGCTGTCAATTTGCCCGAGTATGTCATTTGCATCAGGTGGCTGCGAACACAAGGTCCCGACTATGCCCAGCACAAGTATAAAGTCTTTCATTGCACCTCCAGCTCTTTGAACAATTGTGAGGTTTCGCGTTTAAATATTCCAATACCGGCTATTCCGGCTCCCACTGTGGACGCCAGAAATCCGGGCAGAAATCCGATATAATAACTGGTTAGCGTGACACGGGCGCGTATTACATCCGGCATCAGCATTGAAGACTGCTGCATCATATCTCCGATATTAACGCCATGAACCTGCATATAGTACGAGGCGGCCAGTCCCAAAAGTGTGCCGGATACGGAACCCAAAAAGCCGATCATCAAATATTCGCCAATCAGGGTCATATACAAATGGCTTTTGGGCTCGCCGATGGCGAGACGTACACCGAATTCTCCATATCGCCTCAGAGTGCCCATCAGACCTGTATTCCAGAGCACAATTGACATCACAAACACAAACACGCCGACAATAATTCCGGACATATAGTCAACCATCTCAATGATAGCGCCCAAATCATTCTGCTGACTGAGTTTGAGCAGAGTCGGGGCAAACTCTCCGTCTGCTGCAAATTCGTTTTTAAAGACCTGCTGTACTGCACTGGCCCGTTTTTCAGTATACTGTCCAGTCTTAAAAAATCCCAGCAGTTCACCGGCTGCGTCCCCCATATTCAGGGCAACCCGAATATCCTCAATGTCGGCCAAAACAGCGCTTTGATCCATAGCCCGTACGCCGAAATGCACTGTTCCTGCAACGGTAAAATTACACATAGCCATACCGCCGTACAGGGTCGAGCTGATCAGAGTTGCCGGGTCTCCGGGTTCCACCTTTAGCTTACGCGCCAACTCATCGCTAATCAAGAGTTCAAACGAAGAATCGGGCAGTCTTCCACGGATCAACGCATCTTTGATGTTCAGACGTTGAACCGCATCCTGCAATTGAACAGCCAGTCCGGTAATCGGAGCCTGCTCCAGGGTTTCCCCCTTTTCATCCGGTATATCAAGCAGACCGCCGAATTTGATCCGGGGAACCCAGTGAATGTCCGGGAATGTCTGCTGCAACTGATTTATAAAATCCGTGACGTTCAGCAATGCAAGATCATTCGGAGCCTGCTGCATCTGTTTTTCATACGCACGGGTCATTATTTTGACGTGGCCGGTATAAAAACGGCTATTGGTTTCGATAATATCGGATATTTCTCCTTTTACAAAACTGTACAAAAACACGGTAATGAACACACCGAGTGTCGTGACAATAAATGGAAACAAGCTGCGCGAACGGTCCCGCAGCAATCCCATTAACAGGAAACGTTTCATGACATCCTCCCGCGCAACGCATCAGTGGGTTCCAGATCAGCAATTCTGCGGGTCGGTAAATAACTGATCACGGTCACGGAGACCAAAACCAGCAAGGTGGTTCCGATCACCAGCCCTGCACCGTATTCCGGAAATATCTTTTCGCCAATAGCAAAGCCTGCATCCTGAGCGTAATCCGGCATTGAAAACCCGTGATATGAAAACCAGGTCAGCAACGGGATACCGTACACCGCCCCAACGAGAATAGCGAGCAGGGCGTGCAGGGCGCCTTCCAACGTAAACAACTGGATCAATTTTCCTCTTGTCATTCCCAATGCCATGAGCGTTCCCATTTCCCGTCGCCGATGCCACAGAGAGAGAATCTGGGTGTCAAAAATAGCCAGCAGCGCCATAGCCATGAGCAGCGTATAAATTATGGTCATGGATACGGTTTTCACCTGGACAAGTTCCTGTATCTCTTGGGTCAAACAATCAATATCGCGAAACACCCAGTCCCCTGCAGACCTCAAATGATCAATCTCCTGCCCACGGACAACAAGTGTGGCTTGGCCCGGCATATCCAGCATAGAGCGGAGCTGATCGAGCGCAAGCCAGATTTGATTATTATCCACCGCAGAAACCGTGGTTTCCATGACAGCGGCAATCCTGACATCCGCCGCATCAAAAGTACCCTCAGCGTCACGCCAACGTACGGTTATATAATCACCCGTCTGAACATCCAGACTGGCCGCCATACGGGACCCGATTACCGCCGAGATCTCAGAATTTGAACTCAGGGCGCGGGTCGGGAGTTTTAATATAGTCTGCCCGGGCGGTATTCCTTTCAGCAAAACAGACTGCATGCGGCCTTTTAAATAGACAACACCCTGAGAGATTAATATCGGCACAGCATTGCCATCAGCAACAGCAGTGTCCAGAGCAGCAGGAATTTCAGCATGTGAATCTTTTAGTGCAAACGGATCATAAGGATCATAATTTGGATGCCAGAACTGTCCCGTTCCCAGCTGCATTTGTATCATCGCATCAATCGCGCGGCGGCTCATGCCTTCATATACTCCCTGAACACCGATAATAGCAACAAAGGCAATGGAAAGCACAACAACATTCAGCCAGGTCCGCCAGCCGGCGCCCAAAATATTTTTTACAGCCAGACGTATCGTCAGCATAGTACATTTCCTCTGTTTTCACTCATCTCGAGCCACCCGTCCGTCTTCCAGAGTGATCTTGCGGTTCAGGTATTGAATCACTTTTTCATCATGAGTCGCAAAAATGAATGTTGTACCCAATTCCTGATTCAGCTGTTTCATGGTTTTCAGAATATTATGCGAGTTTCTATAATCAAGATTGGCAGTCGGTTCATCTGCCAACACGATCAGCGGTTGTTTCACCATAGCCCGGGCCACCGCAACCCGCTGAGCTTCTCCCCCGGACAACTGTGCAGGCTTTAACTTGATTTTATCCAAAATCCCCACCCAGTCCAGAGCCTGACGGATCATTTTATCCATTTCCCCTGATGTATGTTTTTTCAAAAGCAAAAGCGGCAGTTTAACATTTTCATACACACTATAGACCGGCAGCAAATTATAGGTTTGAAAAATAAATCCCATATACTCATTGCGCAATGCCGCGGACTGTTTCTGGTTCAGGTCCCGGACAGGCTGATCAAGAACAGTCGCATTGCCGCGTGTAGGAGTATCCAGGGATCCGATGATATTCAGAAGAGTCGTTTTACCGGATCCACTCGGCCCCACCAGCCCTGTAAACTCGCCTCTGGAGAATAAAAGGCTTATATTGTACAAGGCAACAAATTCACTTTTTGCCATCGCATAGGTTTTTGTCAAATGGTCAAGTTTGATAAAAATCGAATCTTGCATAGATTTCCTTTCGTATCGTCAGCACCGTCTCCTATACAGTATCAACCGTCATTAATAGTGAAACACCAGCATCAAACGCAGACCGTGGCGTCCGGGCGGCAAACCGGTCTGATTCAGAAAAAAAGATGCAGTTCCGCTGCGCTTGAAAAATCCGGCATGAAACAGCCATCGGTCAAGACTTCGCTGCCAACTCAGGTAATGATAAGCCATTTGCGATTCCCAGTTATAGATGCTGTATAGTGAAACTTGATCAAGCCAGGTCACCGGACAGGACAGCATGACTCCGCTCAAATGAAAGCGTTGTTTCCGGTCAAACGACCGGTTTCCCACAGTATAAAGCATATGCTCTGCCAGCACATGAACACCATTGGCAAACGGAAAGGTATAATCTGAACCCAAGGTAATAAAAGACTGCCAGTCCAGCAGATGATACCTGTAATCCGCATACATTAATGCGGATTCGAACCACAATCCGAGACCAACATCCCAGATTCCATCCAAAGCGATACGGGTTTCCGGGACGCGCGAACCTGATAAACGATATCCGGCAGTGGTTTCAGGGTTAGTGATACGGCGATGCGTTGTGACTCCGATCTCGCCGGGACCCAGCGGAATCTGCAGCCGTCCTCCATATTCAGGGGTACCTTTGCGCGTTGCAGTGAATTCGAGCCCCTTGGTCTCACCGTTTCCCAAAAGTCCCCAAAGCCAGATACTGGATAAATTTTCAAAATCATAACGCAAACGCAGACCATAGACGCCATCAGTCAGCTTGAGAGGATCGCGCGGATCCAGCTGGTCAAACCACATCAGTGAGCGCAACAGTCTGGCCGGTCCGAAATTGATCTTTTGCAGGCCGATCCGAGATTCAAACTTGGGGGTTGCAAACCGGAACCAGCATCTGTAGAGCTTGGCATTCGCTTCCTGACCGGTCTGGGAATAAAACCAGAACATATTTGCTGAGACTTTTGTATCCAGACAAAGGCCGGCATCCTTGTGGATGTCATGGGTCAATTCCGGTAAATAACGACTGCCAAATTCAAATGTACGTCTGCCCTCTGCTGCCTTTTGAAGGCTGTTATAGCTCGAAATTTGTCCGGTAAACCAAACAGCAGGCACTGGTTGCGGCACCCCAAACAGCAGTAGAGTAATCATCGCAGCCCACCGGCAAATACAATTCATCAGGCGTTCTCCGGTTCAATCAATACTTTCAAAGCATCAATTCAATGAGATTTTTTCGGTTTTGGGTTTTCCACGCCAGGCTTTTTTCAGACATTTCCCGGAATTGGGTCAAGGCATCACACTTGTTTTGCTCGAGCTCATTGGAGATCAGCGTCAGGCGTTCATCCGAGAACAAATCCGTCAATTCGACCGGCAGACCCTGTTTTGAATGAAAGTAATGATAAAAGGTCCACTTGGCGATGCCGATACGTTTAATCAAACCGTTAACCGACGTGGCATGGTATCCCCTGTGAAAAACGCAGTCCGGGCAGCGGACAGAATTTCATTTTTACGTTCGTCACAAGGTTTTGCAACTCGGTTCATTGCCTCATCTCTGTTTATCGAGCGACCATCGATCTAATATGTAAACAATAAACTGAAATGTCAATCATTTTTCAATGTTGATGTATAAAATAGTTCAGGAATCAGAAAAAAACAATGTACTCAAACCCCATAAAAAAAGCCCTTTAAAAGGGCTTTAGTATTAACCTAAATATTTTCTTAATGGATCAAAGCCGCGACCGGTGTCGAAGTCGGCGCAAGGCTTTTTCCTTGATCTGTCGGACTCGTTCTCGGGTCAGTTCGAAATATTCACCAATCTCTTCAAGAGTCAAAGGCCGATCTCCGTCCAGACCGAAATAAAGCTTTACAATTTCCGCTTCTCTGGATTTTAAAGTGGACAATACTTTTTCAATTTCATTTCTGAGAGAACTGCGCATCAATTGACCATCCGGTGGTTCATATCGATCGCTTTGCAGGACATCGAGCAGACTGTTGCCTTCATCCTCTTTGAACGGCTCATCCAAAGACAAATGACGCGCCGAGGTTTTGATCACATCGGAAACATCATAGGACGTCATTTCCATCTTGTTGGCGATTTCATTCATGCTGGGTTCGCGGCCGTACTCTTTTTCAAGAGACTCTAATGCGCGACCGACTTTGTTAATAGCGCCCACACGGTTCAGCGGGAGACGTACAACCCGGGATTGTTCGGCAAGCGCCTGAAGGATAGACTGACGGATCCACCATACCGCATAGGATATAAACTTGAATCCGCGTGTCTCATCAAACCGCTGAGCCGCCTTGATCAATCCGAGGTTTCCCTCACTGATCAAATCCTGGAGTGGAAGTCCCTGTCCCTGATATTCCTTGGCCACACTGATGACAAAGCGAAGATTTGCCTTGACCAAATCTTCCAAAGCGTCCTGATCATCCTGATGAATCCGAGTGGCAAGCTCAATTTCCTGCTCCGGAGGCAGGGGTGAAAAATTGCCGATCTCTTCCAGGTATTTCTCAATGGACTCTTTGGTGCGAATTTCCTTTTTCTGCCGTTTTTTCTTTTTCTGAAGGGAATCGCGCTTTACAAAGTCATTGTCATCAAAATTGTCAACTTTTGGTGTATTCATGTACCTCTTACAATAACTTTATGAATGGTGATGGGTTACAAAACAGGTATCATTAAATATACTCTAATTTTACCTAAATGTCAATACCGTTCTATTTAATTATAGCGATAAATAAAAAAAAAGTTCCAAATTTTAAAAATCCAGGCATTCTGCAAGCGCTTTTTTTGCCGCTTTTAGTTTTTCATCCGTGATATCGAGATGCGTCACAAAACGTACGGATTGCTTTGTGACCGGCAAAACCAATACTCGTTTTTCTTTTAATCGTTCTGTAAACTGTTGTGCGTCAATCGGCAAATCGTTTAGGCTTGCGATCACAATATTGGTTTCACACGAATCCAGATCAACTTTAGCGCCCCGCTCTGATAACAGACAAGCCAGTTGTTTGGCATGTTCATGATCCTCTGCCAGACGCTGAATATTATGATCCAGTGCATACAGACCGGCGGCCGCCAGAATTCCGGCTTGCCGCATACCGCCGCCGAACACTTTGCGGACGAACAACGCTCTATCAATAAACTCAAGATCACCAGCCAGGACAGACCCAACCGGAGCTCCCAGGCCTTTGGACAAACAAACGGATACTGAATCACAGTGCCGCGCATACTCATTTAGGCCAACACCGCTGGCAATGTGAGCATTCCATAATCTGGCACCATCCAAATGCAGGGCGAGCTGATGTTTTTTGACCACTTTACTGATTTTTACAATCTCATTTAGG
Source organism: candidate division KSB1 bacterium (assembly GCA_034521575.1). Taxonomy (NCBI): domain Bacteria; kingdom Pseudomonadati; species Candidatus Zhuqueibacterota bacterium. Next base: position 348,392 of record JAXHMJ010000003.1, on the reverse strand, counting down.
GGAAACAGCTTTCCTCCGCCTCGATTGTGAGTATTTTCTATCTCAACAAGACGAGTTCGCGGGAAATGCGGATTTTTAGAACGGATTGATTGTTCAACCTGGTCTGCATGAATAATTCCTTTTTCACCCTGCAACGGAAACACCTGCACTCCGGAAAGGCGAGCCGGACCTCCGGCTTCATAATTAAGGATATGACAGTTGGCATCACAAAGAATCTCATCCCCCGGTTGTGTATGACTGTTAATGGCAACCTGGTTGCACATCGTTCCGCTGGGCATGAACAGTGCGGCTTCTTTTCCCAAAAGCTCTGCTACCCGTTCCTGCAGCCTGTTTACTGATGGATCTTCTCCAAACACATCATCTCCAACCGGCGCCAGTTCCATCGCCTTTCTCATTTCATGGTTGGGTTGAGTTACCGTATCACTTCTGAGATCAATCCATTCACGCATATCAGCTCCCTTTTTTCAAAAATATACAACAAAAGAAATCGCAAAAACAATCCAATTTTGATAAAACATTTTGTTCTTTTGAGCAAATTGATTATTTTTAGAATCGATTAAACAAAGACGGAAGATTATGGAAAAGTTTGAAATCAGAGGCGGAAAATCTCTCAACGGTGTTATCAAGCCCCAGGGCAACAAGAATGAAGCGCTGCCCGCCATTGCCGCGTGTCTTTTAACCGATAAAGCGGTAACCCTGCGCAATGTACCGGATATTCTGGATGTGCGCATCATGCTGCAAATCATGAAAAGCCTAGGCGCCCGGGTTGATCGATTAAAACCCAACAGTTACAGAATTCAGTGCGACCACTTGAAAAGCTCCGAGCCGGACCGTGAACAGTGCGGCACGCTGCGCGCAGCTATTCTGTTGGCCGGTTCTCTGCTCTCCCGTTCCCGGTCCGTGGTCCTTCCCCCGCCCGGCGGAGATGTTATTGGCCGCAGACGTCTGGATGATCACTTTTTGGCTTTTGAAAGCCTGGGGGTGCGCGTATCGGAAATTAAAGAATCCTTTGTACTGGAACACGACGGATTAAAAGGCGCTGATATATTTTTCGAGCAGCAATCCGTAACCGCAACCGAAAACGCACTCATGGCTGCGGTGCTGGCAGAGGGAGAAACCGTTCTGAGCAATGCGGCCTGCGAACCGCATGTCAAAGGGTTATCGCAGATGTTGATCAATATGGGCGCTGACATCCAGGGTCTGGGTACCAATATTTTGCACATCAAAGGTGTAGAATCATTATCCGGAACCGAGCATACCATTGGTTCCGATCTTTTAGAGATCGGCGGTTATATTGTCCTGGCCGCAATTACAAAGTCCGAAATCACCATTCAGGATACCGTGCCGGAAGAAATCAGGGTCATCGATTCAACGTACCGCAAACTGGGTATCCGCTATTTGATATCAGAGAAAGAGCTGACCGTGCCGGCGGACCAACATCTAATGATCAAGCCGGATTTTGCCGGGGATATACCTAAAATTGATGACGGCACCTGGCCGGCATTTCCGACTGATTTGATGAGCATGGTCATTGTAGCGGCAACCCAGTCAACGGGTACCGCATTGTTTTTTGAAAAAATGTACGACGGGCGCATGTTTTTCACCGATCATCTGATCGGCATGGGAGCGCGTATTGTACTCTGCGATCCGCATCGCGTTGTGGTTGTGGGACCATCGACCCTGTACGGAACCACCGTTCACAGTCCTGATATCCGCGCCGGCATGGCCCTGGTCATTGCGGCCTTGTGCGCCAAGGGTAAAACATCAATTTACAATATCAGACAAATTGACCGTGGCTACGAAGACCTTGAAGGCAAGCTGCAGTCCCTGGGAGCGGATATAAAAAGAGTCGTCTGATTGAATTTAACTCACTGATTGAAATGCAACCATTAGAATTTCCCCCCAACTTGCCTGTGCGTATGAATGTGTCCCTGGCGGACTATACCAATATTCATATCGGCGGTCCGGCTGATTATCTGATCGGCGTGCGTGACCAGAATATTTTCATCGAGCTGTATCATTTCTGCAAGCAGCGCAATTTGCGTTTTCTGCCTTTGGGAGACGGCACCAATGTGTTTTTTCCGGAAACGGGATACCGCGGTCTGGTTGCAGTCATCCGCTTTGACGCAATAAGTCTGGCTGCCGGGAACACACTGGTGACAGAAGCCGGAGCCAGTCTGGCTCAGATCAGCGAATTCTGCATCGATAACCGGCTCACCGGCTTTGAGTTCCTGTCGGGTATCCCCGGCACTATCGGCGGCGCTGTGTTCGGCAATGCCGGCGCTTATGGCGACAATGTGGGAAACCATCTTGTACGCGCCAAAATTATGGACGCAAACGGAGACATCCGGTTTGTGGACGCTTCTTTTTTTCAGTTCCGCTACCGTCATTCATTTTTAAAAGAAACAGATGCATGGATTCTTCAGGCGGAATTCCAGCTTGAAAAAGGCGATCGACCTGCGATCCGGGACGCCTGCCACGCCATTAGTGAAAAACGTTCGGCCAAACTACCGCCCCCGGAAACCAAGACTGCCGGTTCCTGGTTCAAAAACATCAAAGACGAGCATGGCAACGCCACCGCAGCGGCAAAATTTTTGGATGCTGTCGGCAGCAAACAAACCCATGTCGGGGATGCTGCCGTTCACCCCAAACATGCCAATATTTTTTTCAACAAAAGCAACGCCACCGCACAGGACATGCTCGAACTGGAACGCATCCTGCAAAAGCGTGTACAGGTAAAATTCGGCATCAAACTCGAACGCGAAGTCATGTACCTGAACTGATATTATGAAATATATTTCGGATCTGCACATACATTCCTACTATTCACGCGCGACCAGCAAACAGCTCAACCTGGAGCATTTGAACAAATGGGCCCAGATTAAAGGTCTGCAGGTTATTGCCACCGGCGATATTACGCATCCGCAATGGCTTGAAGAGATGCGCGAAAAACTGGAACCGGACGGGACAGGATTTTTCAAGCTGAAACCGGAGTATCAAAAGCAAACCCAGTCCGAGGTTCCCAAAGCCTGTGAATCAGAGGTTCGTTTTATTCTGTCCGGCGAGATCAGCAGTATTTATAAAAAAGGCGAACGGGTCCGAAAAAATCACAATGTGGTTTTCTTTCCATCTCTTGACGCCGTACAAGCATTTCAAAACACGCTGGATCGAATCGGCAACATCCATTCAGACGGCCGCCCCATCCTGGGACTGGATGCGCGCGACCTGCTGGAAATTGTCCTGGACACACATGACCAGGGATACCTGATTCCCGCGCATATCTGGACACCCTGGTTTTCGCTATTTGGATCAAAATCTGGATTTGACCGCATCCAGGACTGTTTTGAGGATCTAACCCCGCATATTTTTGCACTGGAAACCGGATTGTCCAGCGATCCGCCCATGAACTGGCGGCTCTCTGCACTGGACGGCTATACTCTGGTTTCCAACTCTGACGCCCACTCACCGGCCAAACTGGCGCGCGAAGCCAATATTGTGGACACGGATTTGAGTTATTCAGGGCTGTTCGATGCGATTCGAAGCGGCGACTCATTTTTGGGAACCATAGAATTCTTTCCTGAAGAAGGCAAATACCACATGGATGGGCATCGAAAATGTTCATGCATGATGCGTCCGCCGGAAACCATGGCACATGATCATCTGTGTCCGGAATGCGGCAAGCCCGTAACATTGGGTGTGAGCTATCGGGTTGAGCAACTGGCCGACCGCCCGCCAGGATTCAGACCCGAATCCGCCCCCCCCTTCCACAGCCTGATTCCGCTCCCCGAAGTGCTGAGCGAAGTTATGCAGGTGGGGCCACAATCCAAACGCGTCAATACGGCTTATTTCAAGCTATTGAACAACCTGGGATCAGAGCTCTCCATACTTGTAGATATTCCGATCGACGACATACAGAGGGCGGGCGGAGACCTGACTGCAAAAGCCGTCAAACGCATGCGCGCCGGAGAGGTGAATCCGCAGCCCGGCTATGACGGCGAATTCGGTGTGATCCGCATATTCAAACCGGGAGAACGGGAAAAGATCATGAACCAGGACGCCCTGTTTCAGCCATCATCGAAATCCGTGTTGAAAAAAAAGCCGCAAAAGCAGTCCCTCCGGACCGAACCCGAAAACAAGGCAGCGGATCAAAAAGAACCTTACGGAATAAATGAAGATCAGGAAGCGGCCATCCGCCACCGCGGATCGCCGCTGATTGTGCAAGCCGGGCCGGGTACCGGAAAAACCCACACTCTAACGCATCGCATCGCCTCTCTCATAGAGACCGGAGATACCCCACCTGATGCGATTTTAACGATCACGTTTACCCACAAGGCGGCGGAGGAGATCGCAACGGCGTCTGTTCCAGCTTTTGGGTGAAAAAGCAGCGCAAAACATCACCATACAGACCTTTCACGCGTTTGGCGCGCAAATCCTGCGTGATTCCGGTTCTTTTTCGGACGCACGCCCGGATTTACGATCATCAATCCGGAACAAAACAATCATTTTCAAATCACTCTTGAAGGAATCTGTTTCTTTCAAACGTTCGGATCTGGAGCGAATCTCGCTTTTAAAGGGCAAAGGTTACTCGCCGGACTCGATACCACCGGACGAATTGACCGGATATGATGAACATCTGATCGATGTTTTTCAGGCCTATGAAAATACAATGCTGCAGATGAACGCGGTAGATTTCGACGACTTGATCGGTCTGACGGTACGGCTGCTTCGCCAGAGCCCGGATATCCGGCGTGATCTGCTCAAACGCTATACCTGTATTGCAGTGGATGAATTTCAGGATATCAACCATGCTCAGTACGATTTTTTTCGAATATTTTGCCATATCCGCCCGGCATGTCTGTGTTATCGGCGATCCGGATCAGGCTATATATGGATTCCGGGGCGCACAATCCGGGTTTTTTAAATCATTCACTGCCGATTTTCCGCACGCCCGGCAGATCAGTCTGAAACGCAATTACCGCTCCGCGCAAAACGTACTGACCGCTTCTATGCAAATGCTGGGAAAATCGACCGACGAACAGGAATTGTGGAGTCATATTGATCCTCAGGTCAAGGTACATATCGAAACCTCGTCAACCGAGCGCTCGGAAGCTGAAGGCATTGTGCATCGGATCGAACAACTGGTGGGCGGCACCACATTTTTTTCCATGGACAGCAAACGGGTGCAAAGCGAGGATAAAGGCGAGTTTGGCTTTTCCGACTTTGCTGTTTTAATACGCAGCAAACAACTGGCGCCGCCGGTTGTGGAAGCCCTGACACGCTCTGGTATTCCTTATCAGTTTTATGATCATACCCACAGTCTGCAGCATCCGTTTGTCAATGTTGTTCATCACGCGCTGCGTCTGCATCTGGGACACCACAATAGCCACTATTGGCAGCCCATTGAAGAATATTTTGACCTCCAGGATGAATTTTACAGATTTCAGGAAACGTTTCTGTCATTTCAACCCGGCACATTGCCTACAAAGCTTTTACAGTTTTTGCACGATACGTTTCAAAAAACATTCAAAGATGATGACTGGTTTTCCACGGATTATCGGTCATTGCAGAAACTCGCTGAAACATTCCATGCCAATCCGGCACAGTTTGCCGATGCACTGGTCCTGCAGAAATCAATTGACGAATTTGACGAGCGGGCTGATCGGGTTCGATTGATGACCATACATGCTGCAAAGGGATTAGAATTTCCGGTTGTATTTATACCGGGATGCGAGGAAGGTATGATTCCCTATATCATTAAAGGTCAACGCAATGATATTGAAGAAGAGCGCAGAATTTTGTATGTGGGTATGACACGCGCAAAGCAGCTGTTGTATCTGACCCACGCAGGTAAACGCACCATCTGGCACAAACCCGCTCATCAAGAGCCCTCCCGCTTTCTGGCTCCCATCTCTGAATCTCTGATTGAACGCGGGGTTCGAAAATCAAAGAAAAAACCGCGCGACCGTCAGTTGGAATTGTTTTAAAAATGCACAGCGCCCGAAACCCTGTGGGTATGGGCCAATTCATGCATGACAAATGCGTAATCCACCCGAAACATCCCCAATGTCAATCCCGCTCCGGCTGACGGACCCTGCTGCCGGTACCCGCCGCGCAGTACAACCGTATCAAAAAAGTCAAGTTCAGCCCCGGCATACCAGACCTGGTCCGACAAATCCCGGTCGCACGAGACGGTAACCCGCGAATTCCATCCGCCAATCGGCAGGGAAAAAGCGGCGCCCAGCCGATAGCGGGGATCAATCCGGTCCTGCTGTTTCGTCGATGTATCCCAAAGAATGGCGGTACGCGATACATCCCGGGCCATCAACCCAATGCTCAGCCAGGAAGCAGCGGGCAGATCATTCATTTTGTTGTAAAATCGCATCCGCAGACCGGCGTCAATGCCCTGCCCCGAGCCCGCATGATCATCCAGTTGATGCAGAATGTATTTGCCGGACAATCCGAAAGAAAACTCGATCGGCACCGTATATTTATTATATCCGAATCCGATATCCCATTCGGAAAAGGCGGCAGCGCTCAACGAGACAAAAAATGCGTTTTCATTGTCAGAGAAATAGCCGATAGGCTGACCATCCGAACGGTTTTGCGGAGACGTCAGGCGGTCCACGGTGGTGCTGAGCAGAGGGGCATAGCGGGGAATATCATCCACACCCAGACGAATCCATCCAACCGCCAAAGCGGCATTTTGCTGCACCGGGAATCCTGCGCTCAAGACATTGTACTGCGCCAGTCCGTTGAAAACAGGCACATGATCGGCGTGAAAACGGATTTCATTTTGCGAGACCAGGCCTGCCGGGTTCCAGTAAAACGCCGTGGCGTCATCTGCGATCGCGGTAAATGCACCGCCCATTCCGGCCGCCCGCGCACCCACATCAATATTCAGAAAATCCGCGGCATACTCTCCGGCCTTTGAGACGGAAAATACCACCGGAATCAAAACCAACGCTATTTTTAAATACATTCTCACTCGTTGCATTCCTTATCGCAGTTTTGCCAGCTTGACGATGCGTTCAATGCGCTTGCCGCCCTGTACGGCCGTAAATTTTAAATAGTATACGCCGTTTGCCAGTTCATTCCCCCATTCGTCCCGGCCGTCCCAGGCAATTTCCTGATATCCCGATATGTCAATCCGTTCAAATGTGCGGATGCGTTTGCCGGAAACCGTAAACACTTTAAGACTCACCCTGCTCGCCATATCCGTAAGCAAAAATGCAAACGTCGTTTCCTCATAAAAGGGATTGGGATGATTGGCGAGAAACTCGAGTGAAAATTCGGATGCGACATTAAATTGTACCTGTTTCACCGTGGTATTGCCGACAACATCCGTTCCCTCAATCCGGAGCTGATGTGAGCCGGAAGAAATGTCCGGAGAATAGGTTAATAACGCCGTTTTTTGCGATTCCCGCTCGATGGAAATTCCGATATTTTCATCCGCCACTTTTTGCCCATCCAGAAAAACAGACAATTGAGACGGGTCCACGTGAATACCGCTTGAATCTTTTAGCAACAAAGTGAACGTGGGATGGCGGTTCACCAGGTCGCCGTTTGCAAAATTCTGGCCTTCCACTCCCACATGAATGCGCGGGCCCTGGTTGTCACGGCTCAGCATCAATCCAAAGCGCCGGCAGTTTGCCGGACAGTCCGCTTTCACAAGGCTGTCTTTCTGCTCAGTTTGCAGACCCTGCCAGCCGTTGCGGCGTTCATTCCATGCAAACCAGCGTATATCCGCAGTCTGCCGGCTGTCCAGATTCCCGACCCGGGCGGAAATACTAAAATCGCCGTTCAGGTTCCGGGTCTCTTCACCCACTTTAATGTGATAAATCATTTTTTTGCCGTCCGTCCCGTTCAAAGGCTGAAGCATCGCCTGCTCAGCCGACCGCAGCAAAGTATCGTTTCCAACCAGAGTCAGATGCAACGATGCTGTGCGCGACAATACACCGGGCGCCATTTCTACAGCAATGTTCCGCCCCGGCCAGAAATGCTGACCAGCAGTGCCCTGCTCCGGAGTGGCCAGCAAAAGCTGAGCAGTGCTCACATTATTGCTTTCGCGTTCTTCCTTGATTTCGTTATCGGCATCCAGGATAAAAACCAGATTCAGGCCGCCTGGCTCAACTTGAGGAGTCGGAATATAAATCACGGAATCGCGCGCCGCAGGCATATGCCTGACCCGGTAATTTTCGATCCATCGATTGGCCACTCGTGTATCCAGACCTTTAAGCACTTTGATCCCAAACTCTGAACAAGCGGATTCTCCGACATTTTCCAAAGGCACCCGCAGACATGTCCCTTCCTCCTTTTGCACCAAGCTCACATCTCCGCTAATTCTCAGATCCGGATGACGGTTCACACGATAGCTGTATACATCCGTCAGCGTTGTATTGCCGTTGCCGCTGACGATCTCCAGCCGGTAATAAACCGGCCGGCTGTATTCCTGAACCACGGGTTCACGGGTGATCCAGGCATCCTCATTCCACATCATCTCTACCAAATTCCAGTTCTGCTCATTCAAAGACCACTGCAGCTCAACTGATTCTATTCCATTGACTTCCTCGACCACCCCCGGATCGATGTTTAGCACCATATGCACCGAATCTCCGATCTGCGGATACCGGGGCAGAGTGTACACGGAATCAACAAGGGGTTTGGCCAGACCAAAACGTTCGGCTCCTGCGGCGTCCCGGTTCCCGTCTGAAAAATAAGCTCTCACCACCCCGATTCCCTCATGCCGATTCAGTTTGGACGCCAGGGCAGAGGAATAGGTTACCAGGTTTCCGGAAAACCGGCCGTTGGTCACGGGAAATGAGCGGGTTCTGATCAGAGAATCACTCAGGGTCCATAAAGAACAGTAAACGGTACCGGCGGCTGCATTTTTGATACTGCCGGAAACCGTCAGCGTTTCGCCGGACGCCAGCACTTTATCTGAAAAAGTCAAGTCAATCAGATCACGGGTGAGCTGCAAGTTCGAAGCCGGATCACCCAAAAGCACATAATTGACGATCGGTTCCCAAAACTCGGATGACGTGGCAAGCAGATCGTATTTGACCCGGTTAACAATTTCACCCAAAGTGGTGGCTGAAGATGAGCAAATGGTATTGAAAAGCGATTCGTTCATATAATAATCAATATACTGATAAGACTTGCCTACAGACCCGAACAGCGCCAAAAGTCCCTTGTCTTTAGCAATCAGTAATTTTTCACCAAAGGACTCATCAGTCGGATGGTCAAAGTGGCTCAGATAACAGGATAAAGCAATGCCGAACGGATAACGGTTTTGATTGGTCAGCCTCGGCATATCATCCACATGCAGCAGCCGCTTGTCCGCGATCTGTTCGCTGGCGCCGTGAACAATAAAGGTAATCACAGACTGACCGGAATTGATCCAGTTGATCAGATCTTCGGTGGTGCTGTAATAAGGAGAGGAATAACGCGTGGACGCCCAATTGACTATGTATCGATCGGGAATGACATTTTCCGCGGCATGCTGACCGCACAAATCAAAAAAATCTTCATCCCCGGTTGCCAGGCAGATATTGCGGCGCCACTCCTTGACATCCCCTTGCGTTTCATAATCTATAATTTTTTGTACCATATGTTCGGCGTTTTCAACAGACGCCACCGGCAGGCGGCCGATATACATATCCGGTAGAATATCCTCTCCCGCTACAGCTACAAAATAATTATCACTGGAGGTAAATCCGAATGTTTTGGTGTACTGCATCATACTGGGTACATAGGAGGGGCGGATATCCGGTTTGTGCAGCCATTTATCCATTTCATACGTAGTATCTCCCATCAAGAGTACGTAAAGAGGCGAAACAGACCAGTTTTCATAAGCGTATTTCAGAAACCGGCGAATGGCGCGCGGATCGTAGAGACCGTCGCTGAATTCGTCGTACACATCTTCGATATCAACGACCATGGCCTGGTACCCCTGCGATGTTCTGAAATCCGCCAGTCGCCTGGCCTGATCTGCAAAATCCATATGGCTGATGATCACATAATCGGCAACCTGACCCGGTTGTTTGAGATCAGACGGATCATCTTTGCGGATGGTTTTCACTGACTTTAGCCGGTCCGTCTCAATCATGTACAGGGTGGTGGACACCAGGGAGGACTGCTTGAAACAATAGGCGTATCCCTCCTGTGTATGACGAACCTCCGGCTGCACAAAGTGACGACCGTCTTTGCTCAGCATCAACACATTATCGTTTGAAAATCCTTTAGCCTGGACGACCTGATCGGTGTTCGAGAGCTTGAGTTTTAACAGACCGTTCCGGGCTGTATGATTTTGAGTATAGTCGACAGCCACCCAGTTGAAATAGACATGGTCCGCCGGCACATCAAGGTCTCCCGGCATTTCAAACCGTACTGTGCTGGTATCCGTCAGATCAGGAACGAGAGATTGCGGACTTTTATATTCAAAAGGAACCATGCCGTCGGCATAAGCATCACCCAGGCGTGTCCCGCCCAGGTAAACCACCACATGATGATCAACCTCAGCCTCGCTTGATGATGTCACACCGTAAAATCCGGCACGAACATACAGCGGAAAGGCATTGTTCACAGCCGGCAAATTGACATTCACATCATAAGACGCGCCGTCTTCGAAGCGCTGCCAGAACCAGTGATCCTGGGTGGGATCATCATAGCCAACCAATCGCCGGTACTGAACATCCTGTTCCAAATGCAGGGTGGTTTCGGACGCATTCAGGGTATCCGTTTCGGTTCCTTCCGGTATACACAACACCTTGGCGAACCGCTGTGCATTGGACTGTCCCCAGCTGAGCACATAAACATTGGTATCCGAATAGTAAGAATTATAAGAATAATCACCCCGGTTGTGTTCACCGATGAACACAATCCGGTCGTTATAATTCAGGGCGCGGTCTCCTTTGCCCAGCACCAGAACGGGAATCTGTTCGCCCCGATTTGACAGAGTGATCGTATTGGGATCAATTTGTGTGATATCCGCCCCGGCATCAGCGAGTTCCCGGCCGGTTATTCCATAAACCCCGTCTTTGTAGAGCTCAATTTTATAGCGCGGGTGATCGTATGCATCTTTAGCGCCGGTTTTTGCAAGCCCGGCTCCCTGCGGCTTGCCGGACAGGCGCCAGGGACGGCTGCTTTCAAAATTATCCAAAAGTGTCCGATAGACGGGTTCAAATGCGGTCTCTGCCGACAGGGCGCCCATGCTTGATGTTGCGCCGTCAAAACGGATACGCAAACGCAAGGAGCGGACAACCTGCAGCATCTGAGTTGATTTTTGATAGCGAACCGGATAAAGACGCACGGGGACAACCCGCTGGTTACGCATCACCGCCGGTTCACCCAGTTCGGCAATGCGCGCCGGAAACCAGTCAGATTCCCGGTTCGAAAAGGACAGCACGTGTTCATCGTCAATGAGGGGCATCGGGATTTGCCGAGTTTCGATATGCTGCGAGACAATCTCCAGTCCGGGCGTACCGGTCGGCGGAATCCCCAGCAGCAAATGGTCAGCAGGGACTTCGGGAAAGCCGGGAGTGTACAAAGTTCGGCACTGCGGGATGGAAATTGAACCGACCACATTCCCGTCGCGCACGCGTTGGGTGACGGAAAGTGAATCAAAAATCAGGTCCACTACAATCCGGGAATTGCCGGCTCTACAATTTTCATGGAAAAGCCGTGTTCTCCGGCAATCAGCAAACAGGGCAGGAAAAGTAAAAGTATCATATAACGTTTTTTGTTCATGCACCGCTTTCTTTATTCGAGAGGTCCAATTCTGTATTTTTCATAGATGCGCACCGCTGCATAGGCGGCCAGAATAATCAAAAAAACATCCAGAGGCAGCCGGAATCGTACTTTGGTAATAAACATCGCATGCAGCACGGTAAATCCCGCCGCATAATATATCCACAGGCGTATAATCCCGCGTTTGCGCCGGTCTGCCCAAAACCAGCTCAACACAGCCAACATAAAAACAGGACCATACGATAGGTAACTCGCCAAACGGATACAAGTTCCGCGCTTTGTGTAACCTCCGGTTGTGGGCGAAGGTCCGGGGCGCCACAGCGCCAGCCCTTTTTGCAGCCAGAGCCCGGCCGTGTGCATCGGATGTTCCCGAATAAACGAAAACGCTTGTGTTTTGTAAATAGAATCGGCTTTTACTTCTGAACTGCTGTACATTTTTGCTTTCAATTCGGGCGGCAGATCAATATCGCTGCCGCTGTTGACTGTGGTTTCAGGATTGTTCCCGAGCCACAAATTGCGACCGCCGTTCAAGGTTATACTGCAGCGTCCCATCACAATCCGATTTCGCGCCATCCAGGGCAAAACGATAACAATCATTCCCAGGACGAACAGCGGAATAACTTTACGATATTGTTTCTTAACAACCGTAAACAGCCACAGCATCGCTGCAGCCGCAAGGATCACAGCCGATGGACGGGTTAATACAGCTGTTCCCATCAGAATACCGGCTGCAAAAAGCAGCGAACGCAACGGCTGATCGCGATAGAGGCAAAGCAAAAAAGTACTGCCGAGCAGCAAGAGAATGAACCAGAGTTCCGACAGCACTGTGCCGGTTAAAAAAATGTAATAGGGATAAAAGGCGATAATCCAGACCGCAAGCAGGGCGGCGATTTTTGAAAAAAACCGGCGGGTCAATATAAATACCAGTATCATGATCAACAGGTTAAGAAATACGTGCAAGGCCCGAATCAAAGTTGCCGACCATGCACTCAACCATGACCAGGGCGCCAGAAACAACGGGTATCCGGGCGCGCGAAAAGCAGTCGGTTCTCCCTCAAGTGCAAAGCCGCGTCCGTGTGCAAGATTTTCAGCCAGAGTCATAAAATCCTGTTCATCCGGCCAATGGACCCCCGGGTCGAGACGGGCAATATAAACAAAACGTATTGTACTGCCGATAAACAGAGCCAGGAAAAGGAAAAAGGCTGTTTTTGATCTAGTCAAGCGCATATTTGTAAATGCCATAGCTGTTCAGTCCCGTATACAACGCCCGGTCCCCACCGGAACCCAAAATCAAATCATGGATTCGGATGCGGTTTCCCTCCGCATGCGGCAAGCCGTTATTCATGGACTGCCAGGACACCCGCGGAATTGTTCGAGACATAAACACCGTCATATTGAGTAGCGGCCCAAAAGTGTTCGGGCTTTGCCGGGTCCTGAATCAGTCTTTGGACATTCAATTCCGTCAGCAAGTCCCCTGTTTTCGACCAGGAGTTTCCGGCAGTATCGGAAGTATACACATCCACCCATCCTGTACTCATATAAAGGGTATTGGATGGATCCGTTTGAAAAACAAATGAATTGGCTGCAGCCGTACTTTCACCGTTAGAGTGAACCCCCTCATTGATCAAAGACCAGGTTTGTCCACCATCGGTGCTTTTGTAATTGCCCTTGATATCAACCCCGGCGAATATGATATCCGGATTCATGGGATGCACCGAGATGGTTTTCACGCTTCCGAATGTCATCGCATGCTGCCAGGTATCTCCCCGGTCACGACTGTGGTAAATACCGTTTTCGGTTCCCACCCACACCTGCCGATAATCCGAACCACTGAGTAGTATATGCGAAATATGCGGACTGGCTGCATCCGGCCAGATGTTTTCCCAGCCTGTCGCCGCCGTTCTCGGACCTGTAAAGTCCCCGTCCCCAGGTACCGCAGAACACGAGATCAGCATTTTGCGGATGAACCGCAACCGCGCTGATATGTTTGAGCGGCAATCCGGATTGAACAGATGTCCAGTCACTCCCCGGCAGCCGTTTGTATACACCGCTGAACGTGCCGATATACAGAACCTGCGGCGCCTTTACGCTCTGATCAATAGTAAGAACAGATACGTTCTGCGGCAGTCCGGAATTAAAGGGCTGCCATTTCGATTGACCGGGTTGGGTCGATTGCTGAGTGCAGCCTGTGAGCAGAATAAAAAAACACAATACACCCGCTGCGTAATGCATCAAACACTGCCGCATTCTATTCACCTCCGGCAACTTTGGTCATACCGGCGGTCAAAAACGAAAGCGATAACGTGCGGGGCATTGGAATAGATTCCGGAGAATCTTGCGACGGTTCGGTTAGAGAAACCGGGAAAAATCGCATATAAGCCCGCAGCAAATTGTGGTGAGTATGTGTCCAGGATAATTTTTGGTGCACACGCAAATAACCGTGGTATCCCATTCGAGTACGGGAGATCGGATCAGCCAGCAGATCGATTACCGCGCGGCCCATGGCATCGGTATCATTTGCCGGAATATACAGGGCTGATTCCCCGGCAGAGACCCGGGTTTCCTTGAGATCAAACGAGATGACGGGTTTGGCAAAACTCATATATTCAAGCACCTTGTTCATCGTAGATGAATTAGTCCATGAATTCATCGGATCCGGAGCAATACATATATCTGAAGTGGACAGATATTGACTCAGCACAGGGTCGGAAACCCGACCGGTAAAACGCACCCAATCGGAGAGTCCCATTTTTTGACTCATTTCCCTGTATTCGGGCATGGCCGGACCGCCGCCCATCAACACAAACTGAATATCATTACGTTTCAAGTGATGAACAATATAATCGACGGCATGCAGCATATAATCCACACCGTCCTGGGAGCACATTTCACCCAAATAAGTGACCAGATAACGTTTCCCGTGCCGGAAAAACGGATTCGGGGCATGCAGCTGCAGTTTGCTCAGATCAGGTCCGGTGCGCAGCACATACACATCCTCAGGCTTGCGCCTTCCCCGGCTTACAGCTACTTTTTTATAAGATTCATTGGTGGAAATAACCACATCCGCGGTTTTCAGGGTCAGCCGTTCCAGAATGCACAAACCTTTGAACAACATCGGATGACGAGCCGTAAACTTGGCTGCAAACATTTCCGGGGAAAGATCATGGTGATCAAAGATAAACTTTTTGCCAAACAATTTGTAAATCGCTGCCAGCAGAAAAAAAGTGTCCGGCGGATTACAGGCTTGAATCACGTCAAAGCCTTCATTTTTCAGGACCCGGAGCGACAGCAGCGCCGTGGCCAGCCACGCATAAACAAACTCGAACAGATAACCGAAAATGCCACGCGCTTCCACGGGCATGTGGTAACGATAGACGGCAATATCCTGGATTTGTTCAAAACTTTTGGAATATTGCTCGGATTTCGGACAAATCACAGATACCTGACAACCGCTTTTATTCAGCGTGCAGGCTTCCAGCCAGACACGCCGGTCAAACGGTACGGGCAAATTTTGAACAATGATCAGCGTTCTGCCGGCATTTTTAATGTTCTGTTTTTCAAATACAGTTTGTGTTTTTTGTTCAGAACCTAAAGGCCTTGCTTTTCCTCCATCCGCAGTCAGAGGCATGCGTTGCGTGCTGCCGCCGCCAAACCATTGAACGCCGTTGTCTACTATGGTATTTAACCATCTCGTACCCATTATCGGAATCCTTCGCATGTTTAGTTTCTGTACCTCCGAAAATGCCAGTTCTTATTTTTGTGCCAACATATAAAGCGACGGCGACATTCTGCGATGCCAGCCGTTTTGCCATAGCAGATGCAAAAACCTTTCCAACTGCGGCCATTTGTTTAAATAATAATCTTTAGAAACCGCAGAAACAGACGTAAAATATGAATTTAAAAGTTCTTCAAGCTCCGTATGTGAGAACCCGGCGTGCGCCATCGGATTCTTCCATTGATTAGTGAGGCGTTTATGCCAATCGCGAATATTGAATGTTACTTTTTGCCACAGGGTTCGGTTTTTCATACCGAAATAACCCACAATTCTGTCCTTATTGGGTACCCCCAGATAAAAAACGCCGCTCGGTCTCAGGACGCGTTGAACGTTAGAAATCAGGTTCCGGGGATGCTCAACGTGTTCTAATACATGATATGAATAAACCATATCAAAACTATCGGCCGGAAACGGCAAATCCACGCCGTCATAGGACACCAGTTCAATCTCGGCAGACAATCCGGGCACAAAATTCTCATGGATATCGATTCCAACCGTTGCAGTGTCAAATAGTCTCTGCATCATAACGGCTTCTTGCCCGTTACCGCATCCCAGTACCAGAATTTTTTCAAACTTTTGTCCGGGATCATTCTGCTGTACAATATCGCGAAACGCTGTCAATTCCCGATAGTACCGCTGCGTGTCATCCATTTTTCGGCTGTCCTTTCAATGATCGAATATTTTTCCTGTAGCGGCAGGGTTCGTGATCAAGAACCCGTGAATAAAGCGCCACATATTTCCTGGCAATGACATCCAGATCATAATGCGCACAGACATGGCGCCGGGCCTTTTCGCCCAGGCGCTCGCGCAGAGCTTTATTATTAATCAACACCCGCAGTGCAGCCGTAAACAGAGGAATATCCGAACAGTTTACCAGATAGCCGTAACAGCCGGCCTGTACAATTTCATCTGTAATACCGGGAAGCCGATTGACGAGCGGCGGCAATCCCGAAGCCATGGCTTCCAAAAGCGAACTGGGCTGACCTTCGTTGCGACTGGGATGTACCAGCACATCAGCCGCCTGCATGTATTCATCAATATTTCGCTTCCGCCCTTTAAATTGTACCATATCCTCCAGCCCGAACTCCTGAATCAGGGACTTTATGTGCTGGGTATACTGGAAAAACTCTGGATCAAATTGTTCCAGGGTATGCTGATTGATTGTAGGACCGATCACCCAGAGTCGGGTTTTACGCTTTATTTCAGCATCCAGTCCGTTCAAAGCATGGACAAGCATATCCAGTCCTTTACGAAAAGTGACTCCGCCCACCATTAACAACACGATCTTGTCTTCCGGCATCTGCAGTCGCCGGCGCAGCTCCATTTTGTGCGAGGCTGCCACCGGATGAAACAAAGTGGTATCCACACCATCGGGAATACGCCGGATAGAGCGCAGCGAAATAGCGCTTTGGCGGCATCGGTCTTCCAGAATTTTTGCGGTGGGCACGATCACTTTGGCCTGCCGCTGAATCCTCGATTTCAGTCTTCCCAGCGACCGCGCTTCAACGGCCAGGGGATCATCCAGACCCAATGCGGTTATTTTTTGGATCAGAGGGATATCATATTTTGGAGACCAGCATGTTAACACGCGGATGAAAGCCGTGTGTATGCACAATATCAAACAAGCGCCAATGCTGCCGGATAAACGACTGCATGGCTCTAAAATATCGGATTTGCCCGATGGGAGATGATACATCACGCAACACCCGATGCACCGGGATATCGTCGATCCGATCCGGTCCGGCCATTCCACGTTCATGCGTGCCGGTCAGCACATTGATCTGGACGCCCTGCCGCTGCAGCGCTCTGGACAGCCGGTGACATTGCAGAGCGGCGCCTGAAAATTCCGGTAAATACACCCAGTTTGTCATTAAAATTCGCATAGACAGTCTCTATCGGGCGATTTGTTGTTTAAAAGCTTGCCTTGTATGATATTGAAACACAATACGATACAACTTTTCAGACAACACAGGTTTCAAGCGCTTCCCGAATATGATGATTCCTGCAACCGTATAACGATTGATAAACAGAAAGCGCAGGATATATTTCATTTTTTTGTACCAGCTCAATTCCCGGGCATAAACACCATATCGATACGTCAGCAATCGCCGGTGCGCCGGCGCTTTTTGGTACCAGCAGGCTGCAGCCTGTCCGTAAAGAGCGGCCTTGGTAAAGAATCCATTCAAATCCAGCGGATGATGATGCACGGCTTTAATTTCCGGCACATAATAGAATTGAACGGCCAAATCGGCCAGCCTGGCTGCGATCTCGGTATCTTCCGCTGCTTTCAATGCGTCATCAAATCCACCGGCTTGCTCGCACAAACGGCGCGCCATGGAAGAATTACCGGTTCTGTATTCAGGCCAGTCGATTTTCGTCAGGGTCGGCGCCGATTGAAACCGGTTTTCCGGTATGCGGACCTGCTCTGCCGGCGTCAGTTCCATAGAAACCTGATTGTTACCCACCAGACAGGCCGTCTCTCCAAGCCGCCTGGACCACTCGAGGTGTTTTTGCACACAATCCGGGCCCGGGATGGTATCCGCATCCAGAGAATATCAGCCGGTTACCGCGCGCCTGCCTGATGGCAATGTTGCGGGCGCTGGCTGCGCCGCGGCCGTCTCCGGACAGGCAGGAAAATTTTAAGCAGGTCTGCTGAATAAATTCGTCCATATACTCCAGGGTCTGATCCGTAGATTTGTCATCTACAACAATGACTTGAAAATCGGCGTCTGTTTTCTGATGTTCAGCGCATGCAGTACGCGAAACAGGGTGTCCGAGCGGTTGCGGTTCGGGATAATCACGGAACAGTCAAGTGTCATGGACTTCACAGGCCGGCCTCCCTTTTTCTGCGCAGTAATCGTTTGAAATCGGTCCGGTCCAGTGCACCGGAAAAATACAAAAATCCAAAATATATCACCGCTGCAGCTACGACTGAGATGAGAACATGCGTGTTTCGGGTAAGTGTAATCACGCCCCACATCAGCAGAACACCCGGCAAGGCATAAATTAACTGCATCGGTACATAAAGTCGAAACATACACTGCTGAACACCCGCTGCTTCAACGAGCAGGAAAATAACACAGGCCGAGAGCAAAACCGCCGCCGCACCGACTGCTCCGGTTCCTGGTTGCAGCAGCAAATTAAGCGCGATCACACTGAGCGCCGCAGCCGCATTGGCGGCCAGATCCCAGTTTTGCTGATGATAACTCACCAACGATGAAGAAAAAACAGGTACCAATGAAAACGGTACAACGCACCAGATCAATATCCGCAGCACGGGAGCAGCCGCATTCATCTGTGAGCCGTAGAGGAACTGAACGAGTGGACCTGCCAAAAGAGTTGTGCCGGCGGCAATTGCCAGCGTCAGAAGGGAAATATACTTGAGAGAGCGGTGAAAGACCCGCCGGTACCCGGATTTGTTCTGCAAGCTCCGGGATGCAATGGGAAAAATCGCCTGCCCGTAGGCCAGAGAAAGGGCAATAATCATGTCCACAAGTTTAAAAGCGGCGCCGAACCATCCGGCTTGAGTTTCACCTGAAAAATGCGTCAGCAGCACCACCGAAGCCGCCCAGAACAGGCTGTTGAACAATGTAATCATGGAAAATGCCGGTATCATGGACCCGAAATATCGGAACAGAGCTCCATCCCATTGAAAGCGCGGGGCGATTGCGTAGCGCAGGGTCAACAGCATCCCCACACCGGCGAGTACGACTTTGCTGGCAAAAATCACCCAAATGATGTGGATCAGGGTGCCGCCGGTGAACAGCAGCCAGGCGCCGATACCCAGACGCACAGCGTTTTCCGCTGTTCTCGCCCAGGCGATGCCTTTCATCTTTTCATGCGCGGTCAAAATCGATTTGCACCAGTAAAACACGCATCCGGGAAGCACCGCCAACGCCATAACCCCGGTGGCGTACAAGGTGATGCCCATGATATTCAGGGACAATGCGAGTCCGAACATCAAAGGAGCAACGATCAAAAAAGTGACGCTTCCGATAATCAACGCATGACTGAAATACACCGCCGTGCGCTCCGGATGTCGGGCAATATCGCGAATCAGCACGGAACCCAGGCCCAGCGTAGAGAGGGTCATAAAAAATGAAAACAGAGACAGTGAAAAAGCCAGAACGCCCAGAGCAGATGCGCCCAGTACACGGGCGACCAGCAGCCAGAACAGTGCCCCCCCGAGACGATTAATCACCTCGGCCAGAGAGCGCGCCGCTGTATTTTTCAAAAGCCGTTCAAGCATGTTTGACCGCCATCATTAATAATCCATTTCCTGACACTTTATCATGCTTTAAATCCGCCCACATCAACAGCATTACAAAAGGATGCACCAGCAAAAAATAAATCGGGAAAACCCATAAAAACAACGAGTTGTACTGAACACTGGTCACAATATCATAGGCCAACCGACCGTAGGGTCCATACGTCTTTTCTGTTTCATGTACGCGGAATCCAGCGTTTTCCAGTTTACCCCGCAGTTCCGGTGCGTTATAGTAACGCACGTGTCCATGCGGGTATTTGGACTTTACCTGCCGAAGCTGTCCCTGTATCTTCCGATCCAGGAAAGACAGCACGCGCTGTTCGCTAACAGGAACATATACAATCAGCGTACCGCCCGGGAGCAGGAGCCGTGAAAATTCATTCAGGGCGCTGCTGTCATCATTTAAATGTTCCAGCACACTGGAACAAAGAATCAGATGAAATTTGCGCTCTATGTCGAGAGATCGAATATCACCGGTTCGAAAATGGACTGATAATTTCAACTTTTCCGCCGCATCCCGGCAATCATCAACCTGACTGCTGTCCGCTTCAATTCCGACCACGTGTCCTCGAGTCTTGCGGGCTATGTGAAAGCTATGCTGCCCCATGCCGCTTCCGGCATCAAGGACGTGAACCGGCTGGGGATAGCGCCGAAAAACCTGATTCACGGCACGGTGCAGATACCATTCCCGCAACGTGGTTATGCGGATAAATATATACAGCAGGCGGCGCATCCAGAGTCGCTTGCCCACAAAATCTGCGATCTGCCTGGATGTCATAGGGCTGCACCCTTTGCAAGATAAACAGGTTCAGGCTTTAACAAGCGTTCGCGCAAAGCGGATTCGCTCGCAACCCTGCGTTCGTCAAGCGACAATAGCGCCTCATTGACCGCCATCAGTCCCAGAACACCAGCAGCAATGTAAAATTCTCTTAAAACTCTTGTCTGTCAAGCCCGTCACCATATAGGCCACATAGCCTCCCAATATACCGATGCCGGTCAGGGAGACATAGGGCAGTCGGCTTTGAACAGACTGTACCAGACGCATAAAAAACGCAATGAGCACCCATAAATAAGCGCCGAATCCCAAAATGCCGAGTTCAGCGGCATAGAGCAAAAATGTGTTATGTACAGCGGTCTTGCGGGTAAACGCATCTTCAGCGATCCAGTAATCAGGCAGCTGAGCTGCATAATTATTGATGCCGATACCGATCACAGGGTGGTCCTGGATCATTCGCAATGCCACTTTTGCCGTGGTGATACGGGAGTATGCCGATCCATGATCATCAACTGCCATTCGATGCACAAGCGGTTTTGAATAAATCGCCAGCACGGTCAGAAAAATCAATGCGGCAAAGCCAAGGTTGCGCAGAACCCGAAACGAAAAATGATGGCGCAGAAAGAGCAGCGGGATCATGACCATGACCGAAGCCACCAGTCCGATCCAGGAGCTTCGCGTCAATGTGATAATCAAAGCGAATACACTGGACACAGCGATTAAAGTATAGAAAAACGCTTTAGATTTTTTAATCTTTGTCAAAGCATATACAATGGCCAGAGGCACCAGCAATCCCACATAGCGGGCATAGTGATTACAGTGGCCGATGGTGCCTCCCGGACGTGAAAGATCGGATGCCTGCATTTCAAAACGGCTCAATTCGGCCGGCGCTCCGAGGCCGATCGTCTGCAGCACATGCGAAGCTGACGGATTGGCAGCCTGCCAGTAAACAAGTATATTCTGTACCAGCAGACCCAGTAAAGCAAAACCAATGACCAGGTTTAGGTCACGGCGTTCCCGGATATTATTGGCCAGCACCCAAAAGAACAACAATGTTTTGACAAAATTAAAAATATCAAAACCGCTCCATAGTAAATCCTGTGCCGCCAATAAGGAAATCACATAAAACCCAAGCAGTACAAGAGAAGGGATCATAATAGCAGGATAAAAGCGCAACACCCCCACCTCTTTCGCGCTGGCGCTGCGCAGCAGCGTTACAATCAACAGCGCAAAAAGCAGGATATCCACCAGTCCAAACGTAAATGCATCGGCCCCTCCCACACTCGGATGCATCATAAAGTTCACATCCGCATTCAGCGGCATCACAAACATCAATAATACAAGCAGCAAACGGCGAAAATCCCGGATCATTACAGCGGCAAACGGGAAAAGCAAACCTGAGATAATGAACAGAGCCCATTTGGGATCGACCGCATACAGTGTCCATGTGGCTGCGACACAGGTGAAAACCGCTGCAGCAATTGTCACTATCTTGTAGCGGCCGGCAGCTTGTTGTGGAACAGCGCTAATCATTCGACGTCTCGACAAATGACTTGAACAATCCGTCCGATATTTCCATCTTGCGCCGGTTCAGAGTCACACCCAGGACATTGGAACGGGCGGTGATCAGACGACGTTTGGCGTTTTGTGCGCTGTCCCAGCGGGTATGTCCCGCACGAACCACCAGCACCACACCGTCTACACAGGCGGCGAGACTCATAGCTTCCGCACTTTTCAGGACAGCGGGAGAATCAAAAATAACATACTGAAACTGTTGACGCCACTCTTTAACCAGAGAATTAAAGTAATCATTGCTGATCAGTTCAGCTGGATTGGCCGCCGTGCGTCCGGCGCACAACAGCATAAAATTCGTACCTCTTATGCTATGCACCGCTTCTTCAAGCACGGCCTTGCCTTCAAGAATATCAGCCAATCCCGGCTGAGCGGACACACCGAAAAACCGGTTAAGACTCGGGCTGTGCAGATTTGCATCAACCAGCAAGACTGATGACGGGACACCGGACACATTCGACCATGGATTATCATTCGCGTGCAGTTTCTGCCAGTTCTTTGAATCCCCGAATTTTTTCTGCGTTACTTTGCCCATCGGCCGGGTGCGGGCGCCGGTCATTAAAAACGCCAGATATGTGGCAATGCTGGATGATCCTTCGCCGCTCAGGGAATTTGCAATCGATAACACGCGTACATCTTCCTGTTGGGTGGCAATTCGTAAATATTCTTTCAAATCATAATAATCTTTGACAAGTTCATCGGGCAATTCAAATACAACACCATCCTTGTCCATGGATGGTCTCATCGTGGTTACAGAACGGGGCTCGGCCTGTTCAACACTGGATAACATTTCATGCAATACGCTCATCTATTTCCTCCGTACAAACATCACAATACGGTAATCAATTCATTAATATCAATAAACCCGAATTTGTCACTTTCCGGTTCGTTGTCAATCGTCTGGATCGATACGGCCTCTTTTTGGATTTTTATTTGTTTCTCAGGCTTTTTCCGGGTCAGGGGGGCAACCGGCGTAATCAGACCCTGTTTTACGGTTTCATTCACCAGGTCGCCGTCAATTTTTTCAATATTCCGTTTGGCTGCGAGCATCATAGCATTTTCGCAGACATGGTTTATCATTCTCGGGATACCGTCACTGTAACGGTATACAGCGCGCAATCCGGTTTTGGTAAAAATATCGAACGCAGCCGCCCCGGCCAGATTCAAACGATGCAGGACATAACGTGCAGTTTCATCACGACTGAGCCGAACCAGACTGGATTTCAAACTAATCCGTTGCTTGAGCTGCACCAGCTCGGGAGCGTCCAGATGCGCATCCAGTTCGGCGGTTGACCGGACAAGACAATTTGCAGCAGCTTGTCATGAACAGTTTCCAGATTGGATAACAATCGGATTTCTTCCAGAACCTCGGGATAAATTCTGCGCCTCGTCAATAATCAAGACACAGTTGATGCCGTTCTTATATTTGTCTATCAAAAAGGTGTACAATTCCATCAACACCTGGCCCTTGTCATCGCCACGCGGCTCCAGACCGAAATCCCGGCAAATATATCGGAGCAGTTCGGTAGAATTCAAGGTAGTATTGAACAGCCAGGCAAAGTGAACCTGTTCCTTGAGATCACTGAGCATCGTGCGGATCAAGGTGCTCTTTCCCAGACCGGGTTCACCCACCAGAGCGGTTACACCCCGGCGCATACTGACAGCCGCATTCAGACGCTCAAGCGCTTCCTGATGCCGCGGACTCCGGTACAAAAACCGTGGATCCGGTGTTGCGGAAAACGGCTCTTTCTTTATTTTGAAATATTCAAAATACATAATACCCTCTTTGCGTTAGACAGAATCTGCCATAGCTTTTTCCTTGATCATGGAAGCCACATCATGACGCTCCAGGAATATATCCGATTCCGGAACATCAAACACTCTGGCAACTTTGAGCTTGAACTTTTCCGTAGGTTCAATGCGGCCATTTTCCACCATGGATAGATAGGTGGAACTGCATCCCAGCAGCATCGCAAGTTCATATTGTTTGATCCCGGCTTCCCATCGTTTAACTTTTAGCAAATTTTTCATTATGCAACTCCTTTCGAATCAGTTAGTTGAACCCGTATATTCATGATGCAGTTCTCCGGGCGGTACCACCTGGGGACGCAGCAGCTTTGAATCCACATCCGAAATTGACGCCAATATGGGCAATCCCAGACAATACTGGGCATCTTCGACCGTATTGACGGAATGATCAAAATATTCAATAAAAAATGCCGTACCCAGAGAAACAACAGCTCCCAGCACAACAGCGATAGCGGCGAACAGCGGTTTGTTCGGACTGGCAGGCTTGAGCGGCACAATAGCGGGTTCCAGGAGCCGTACATGCACCAGATGCTCTTTTCGATTTGCCGCAATTCTCGCTTCCTCACGCTGGCGGATCAGCATAGAGTACACTTCCTTGAGGTCCTGTACACCGATGGTCATCATACCGAGTTGATAATCTTTCTGTGATAATTCTGCAATTTCGTCCGCCACTTTTTTCATTTGCTTCTGTATTTCCTGTTCAGTTGTTTTCAGGGCCTGCACACCCGTGGATTCCGAAGCAATTATTTTCTCGATCTCGGTGTCTATTTTACCTTCCACCTGGTGAATATCCCGATTCACGGTGATCACATCAGGATGCTTATCCGTGTACTTTTTCTGGAGCGAACTCTTTTTCAGTTCAAGATCAAGCAGCGTCTGGCGCAGCTTGTTGAGGTATTCCATCTTGCTCAGACTCTCGCTGGCTTCGGTATTCGGCAGCGTTGCCACCTGACCGTTACGGAGTTCCGAGGCAATCGCATTCAGCCGCGCTTCCTTGGCAATACGGCGCGAGCGGACCTGGGTGAGTTCCTGATCAAAATCGGCGAGCTGATTGAACAATATTTCGGATTGTTTGTCTGGCACCATCACCTTTTCCGACTGTTTGTATCGAAATCCGGATGATTCGATCGCATCAATCTGTGCTCTGATATCAGCAATCTGCTGATCCAGAAATTCCGAGGTGCGTTCATCGCGCGCCAGTTTGGACCGTATGTCCATATAGGAACTGATGATACGCTCCACAACCTGAGCCGCCAGATGCGGGTCTTTGGCCTGGTAGGCCACGTTGAGAATATTGGTGTCCCGTTCCCGTTCCACCTTTAGATTTTTTTTCAGCTGCAGATAGGTGTAATCCAGGTACTGCTGTTCTGTATAGTCTTGCTTGTGTTCCCGGATCATGAACGGAATATCCAGCCCGGTCTGCTCAATGACATTTTCCAGAATCTCCCGGCTCTTTAAAATGACCTCCTCTGATTCCAGCTGGTTATAAGGCACATTTCCGGAACCATGCGTGCCGAACAGATAATTTTTCTCCTGATTGTCCTGATAATTAACCATAATCTGAGCATTGGACTCGTAAACCGGGGGCAGAATGAATGTCAGTCCAATGATACCGGCCACCAGTCCGATAAACAGTGTAAAAATTAGTTTTCGGCGCCGGTACAGAATATAAAGAAAACTCTGAGGCGACATTGGACTGTTGTAATGCGAATATTCTATCATAATTTTCTCCTGATTCAGCAATTAATCGGATATTTGACCCGAGTACCATTGCCAGCGCACCCAGATATCAAGCGGACGCAAAACAATATCATAAATCTGATTCAGATAGCCGCCCAAATCTGAGATAAACGTTGGCGGTACAAAAATCACATCGTAGGGACGCAGCATCCGGTCATGCTGCATAGCTGAACCCAAATTCGACATGTCGAGATCAAGACGTTCAGCGAGCATATTGTGGTCCTCTGTGGCACGGATCAAAAGCACAGAGTTCATCTTTGCCGACTGTTTGGGGCCGCCCGCCGCTGCGATCGCGCGGATGACAGACAATCCCTTGTTCAGAGGATAAACACCCGGATTTTTGACATGACCCAGTACATAACAGTCCTGGCCGCCGAATTCCCGCACAATGACGGTAACATCCGGTGATATCAATATTTCTGCATAAGTATTTGTTATTATGGTGTCCAGTTTACTGACTGACATACCGACAACCCGGATATCCCCAATACGCGGCAATGAAATTCGGCCGTCGGGACGAACCGCAACAGATTCATTATATTCCTGATTGTTGAAAAATTTCACATCCAGTTTATCACCGAATCCCAGACGGTACTGGGCGCCCGGCCTGAAAACCTGTTGAGTACTGTCTGCTTCAAGCGCCGGATTGTAAACCACACTTGTTTGGGTAGCACTCGTATGCGGAGCGCAGGAAAAACTGATTATAACCGCCAAACACGCGAGTGCGAGCATGACTTTATTCATGGCATGCCTCTTTATTAAATAATTTATTTAGTAAAAATTTTTAAAAAAATGGGTTGACCGGGAGGGTCAACCCGTTATGGTATTACTTCATCAAGGTCATTTTTTTCGTTTGTTGAAATCCGTTGCACTGTACGCTGAAAAAGTAAACACCGGAAGCCACCTGGAATCCGCTTGCATCAAGGCCGTCCCAGACCACCTGATACTCACCTGCATTCCGATTCTCATTTACCAGTTCACGGATCTGACGTCCTGTAATGTCGTAAATCCGCACCGCAACCTGTCCCTGTTCCTTGAGCTGGAACGAAATGGTCGTAGTCGGATTGAACGGATTGGGGAAATTCTGTTGCACACCGTAAGCATCCGGGGCTGCTTTGGTGGTCGTTTGTACCGGACCATGATACTCTACCGTACCATCCGTGGCCACATCCACCAGCCAGTAAAACACCTGGACATCTTCTGTGGTGACGATATCTTCAAATGAATAATCATGCCGGGTCTCAGAGTTGATGGCGCCTTTGATCAGTGACTGATTGATGCGTGTTTTCGGGCCGTTAACCGCGTCAGCCCGGTAAATATGAAAACCGAGGTTTTCACTCTCTGACATGGTGCTCCAGGTCAGCAGGACGCACCCTGCCAGACTTTTTGCTTCAAAACTGTTGAGTTCAATCGGAACATGAACATCATCCAGCGGTTCATCGACTACAACCGTTCCAAAGTCCTTGGTTTCTGAAATAACACCTTCCCGGATTTTGTACAGTGTGGAATTGCCGTAATAGCTGGATTGACTCGGGGTCTGACCTGTATCCCAGACACGGACATACACCCAATTTCCAGGCTGCAGCAAATCATTGGCAATGGTGGCATTAAAACGTCCATTGGCTTCACCTTCATTGTAACCGGCGCCGATACTGATACGGTCGATAAGAATATCATCACCGCCGGGAGCTCCCATATTGGCCGGATCCGTCACCTCGGACAAAGGCGCAGTAATCGCGGAATCCGTTCCGGCATAGATAAAATCAACGCGGTAGCCTTCCGGCACTTTGGCGCCGCCTGAAAGTTCAGCGCCGGAATTGGACTGGATGACCAGATATCCGCCGAGAGTTTGAGCGTTAGATAATTCATTTTCAAGCATAAAGGGAGTGATCTGATAGGTTTCCGACAAATCGGCGGAGGTGATAACATACACCGGTGTGCTGCCGTAAAGTGTATTCAGTGCAGGCGTACCGGCAGAATTCCAGACCCGGACATAGACGGGCAGATTGACTTTGATGGATGTGCTTGTGAAAAGTTTGTTAAAATTGCCCTGGGAATTTCCTATATAGCCGTAACCGATCTCGGTTGAGGCAATTAATGTGTCATCCGCTGTCGGAGCGCCCAGTGGCCCGGCTTCGCTATCCGCGTTCGGTGGATCCACTTCTCCGTTTTCACCGGCGTAAATGAGTTGAACCAGACTGCCGTCCGGCACATACTCTTCATTTGGAAGCATAATGCCGCCGCTTGTTTCGACGAACAGATTGCCGCCAAACGCCAGGGCCACAGATGCAATCACAAGCAAAAATACTAGAGAGCGAAAGCTTGTTAAAATAATACCGCTATTCATCACGTTTCCTCCTGTTGAACTATTTTTCATACTCTACAGACCCGGATTCGGGTAGGTCCAAGAGTTATTTGTCGGTTCTGACTTTATATTGATGATATATCCTTTACCGGGTTTGAACTGTATGGGTGAGACCGCATTACCACTTTCTTCCATCCACTGCCCGTCATACTCTGTGCCTGTGTTTTGCGCAAGCCAGGCCACATCAAAGGTAGCGCCCTTCCAGGATAATAACAGATCAGAGTCCTTGCTGCTGCCACCGCCAATTACCACTGCATCCTGAGCAAGTTCTGTATCCTGCAGCGATACGCTAACCGGAAAACAGGAACCCACATAATTTTCGCCGGGCTTTAGAGGTATAGTACGTTCACTCTCCATAGGTACGGTTCCGCAAAATGTGATGTAGGTGTCTGTATGATCCGCCAGAATTCTAACCACAAAGGAACTGTTCAGATCGATATCCTGACTAAATTCTGCGCTCCCGGCTTCATTCATCCATTTCCCGTCATATTGTGTCCCTGATCCTTCCACCAGCCAGGCACGCTCACTCCCCTGTTCATTAAAAAAAATCACTTGATCAGAAGTGCCAACCGTCGTTCCACCTGTTAGTTGAGAACCAATGACAAAAGTCAGGGAACGGTCCTGCGGCACAATGGGAAGAGAGATCAATGTGATTCCGGTTTTTAATTCCAGCTTGAACACACCCACCGGATCAAATTCATGCACGACCTGCCCGTTGCTGAATGCAACCACTTTGTAGTACATCCCCGCATTCATAGTCAGGGACACACCGGGATCTGTAAAGGTGGTCTCGTTTACATTCTGCAGCACAGCGGAATACTCGTAAGCATTGCTGCTTTTGTATAGTTCATAACTGTCGGCGGTGAATATCGCATCCCAGTTCAGCCGGACATCACCGTTTACATATTCGGCATCCACCTGAAGCGAGGAATCCGGTACCACAGCGCTGACCTCAGTTGAGAGCTCACTTTCATTTCCGAACCGGTCATAAGCGCTGACCGCAAAAAAGTATTCTTTACCCGCAGGCAAATTATCCGCAACAAAAACGGTTTGATTGCCCACATCTTTTACGGTTGTATAATTACCCGAGCCCGAACCATAGTGAATCCTGTAGCCTGCCAGATCACTTTCCGTGTTTGCGTCCCAGGTCGCTGTCAATGTACCTGAAACAGCAATGGCCATCGTCATAAGCAAGCTCAGAAGCAAAAACACTCTAACTTTTGTGGTCAAATAGGCGATAGTGCATCGCATTATAAAACACCTCCTCATACGTGCCTATTAATCTTGAGTATCGCTGTACTCTAAAATTTGAATGCTTTTCAGATTACGAAATGATTTAAAATGTATAGCGCTCCAAAAAGCCGGCGTTTCGAGAGATTTCATTTAAATACGAAGCATAGTTTGTGCCAAAAGAGCAAATCATATCTTGTGTTTTTCTTTGTACGGGCGCCCCTTACAAGCATTTTTAATCTGTTTTTATTAGATTTAATAAAGTGAATTTTTATCTGATTTGATTTTTTGGTCTCTTTGCAACGACACAAAAATAAATTGTTACTTTCATGTCCCAAATTTACAATATTGTCATCAACCGGTTACACATGGTACAGTTTGGATACATCCCCCTTGAAAAGGCCCCCAAATTCGCTGCCTATAATCATACAGCAATATGTTGCAGTTCGTAAAGTCGATCAATAACTTTTTCCGCGACCCGGGTGATGGAGTTGCTTTCCTGAGGAGTCATGGGTTTTTGTGCCTGGTAGACCACCCCTTCTTCCGCCGCGATCTGACGTATGCGCCGGTTCAGATCATCCGTAATTAAAATAACGGACAAACGCGGCCGGATCTTTTTAATCACAGGCAGCAGTTCAATCCCCATCATTCCTGCCAGCTCCACATCCAAAATCAACAATTCGACATTTCCATCCAATATTTCATTCAGCACTTTTACACCGCGCTGTGCAAACCGGATATCATAATCAAGTTCCTGTAAATTTCTGCTCACGGTGTCGTAAATATTCGGATCGTAGCTCGCAATAAGAATTGATTTCTGAATCATGCTATGTCGGCTTTCCTGATTAAATCTGTTGCGTTTTTGATTTTCTATTTCAATCATTATGCCAGCTAATTATATTTTCAAGATTTTTTTGGGGGTTTGTTTTTTATAGACTTGCATACCATACACAATTATGCGTTTTCATATGAGACCTTGAATGCCATGCAACATTTTGATCCACACTCATTAAGCCATATTTTTTAGACAGTTAACCTATCACATTAAATTTCTTCAATTGTCCAGAGACGGGGACAAATCTGAATAGAACAGCTTATCCGGCTTGCATTAAAAGCCGCGTTTCATTTGAAAATAGGCTTCGTTCCACAAGAGTTCTTTTTTGAATTGGGATAACCGGGTATCTGCATCAATCAATAAATATTCAATGCCGGCCATCTCTGTAAAATCCTGCATATGTTCCGCGGTCAATGCCTGACTGAATCCGGTGTGATGCGCACCGCCGGCGTGAATCCAGGCTGCTGCGGCGATTTTGAGATCCGGTTTCGGTACCCAGACCACCCGCGCAACCGGAAGTTTGGGTAAATCCTCTGCCGGTTTTACCACATCCACGGTATTGACGATCATGCGGAAGCGGTTACCCAGATCCACCAGCGAGGCATTCAAGCCTGCACTTTCAGCCACATTAAACACCAGTCGGGCCGGATCCGCCTTGCCGCCGATACCCAGAGGATGAACTTCAAGCGACGGTTGATC
Source organism: candidate division KSB1 bacterium (assembly GCA_034521575.1). NCBI lineage: Bacteria > Pseudomonadati > Candidatus Zhuqueibacterota bacterium. Next base: position 317,580 of record JAXHMJ010000003.1, on the reverse strand, counting down.
ATCAGCAATCGAGGAACAAACTTCAAGCTATGCGCACCCAGCACCTGCATCTGTCCGGGGCCGAAATGGTAGGTATAATCTTCCATGAATGATGTGCCGCCCTCAAGTCCGGAAGCCATCACTTTCATGGAACGAACCAAAGCCGCAGTTTTCCAGTCTCCTTCGGCTCCGAATCCGTATCCGGATTCCATCAGACGCTGAACCGCCAGACCCGGCAGCTGCACCAGACCGTGCAAATCTTCAAAGTTGGTCGTAAACGCGCTAAAGCCGCCCTCTTGCAGAAAATTGCGCATGCCGTTTTCAATTTTAGCCGCTTCTTTGATCATATTCAACTGACCTGTATCGCTGAGCGCTTTGGAGGCTATTTTATAGGTATCCTTGTACTCTTTGACAAGAGCATCCACCTGGTCGCCCGAAACATGATCAATCGTATGGGCAAGGTCACCGACACCAAAGGCATCCACCCGGTAACCGAGCTGCATTTGCGCTTCCACCTTGTCACCTTCAGTAACCGCGACATTGCGCATATTATCACCGAAACGGGCGACGCGCATCCCCTGTGCATCATGCCAGGCGCAAGCGGCACGCGCCCAGGTATTTAGCTGTTTTTGCACTTGTTCGTCCCTCCAGTGACCCACCACAACTTTGCGGTTCAAACGCATGCGCGTGCCCATAAAACCAAATTCACGGCCGCCGTGCGCCGACTGGTTCAAATTCATAAAATCCATATCAATTTCAGACCAGGGGATGGATTCGTTGAACTGTGTATGCAGATGCACAAAGGGCTTTTGCAGAATTTTCAGACCGGCAATCCACATTTTCGCCGGAGAAAACGTATGCATCCAGATCGTCAGGCCCCACAGTTTTCAGCGGTATTGGCCTCCTCGGCCAGTTGCTGGATTTCTTCAGGACGGGTCAAAAGCGATTTGAACACCACTTTGACCGGAATCTGATCCGAAGCGTCCAGCGCTTTGGCAATTTTTTCAGAATCCTCTTTTACCTGATTGAGGGCGTCGTCACCGTAAAGATGCTGACTGCCTGTCACAAACCAGATTTCATATTTATTCAGATCAAGCACAAGTACTCCTTTCAAAACAGATTAAGCGTTTAATGTTTCTCTCTCGGGCTGTACTCTGCATTTGTGTCAGGAAATGCATGTTTTGTTTCATTAAAACTGTTTAAATTGCAAATCAAACATTCTAATTCATCACACGGAACACCCATTTCGTCACCGTATGATAGGGGTCATCCGGTGTCAAAACGGTAGACGGAAAAGCCGGTTGATTGGGTGAGTCCGGAAAATGCTGGGTTTCCAGACACAGCGCATGACGAAATTCATAAATCGTGGCGTTTTTACCGGTCACCGAACCATCAAGAAAATTCCCGGAATAAAACTGCAGTCCGGGTTCCTGGGTATGGACTTCCAGCACCCGTCCGGTTTCCGGCTCGATCAATCGTGCTGCCAGTTTCATCTCGCCGGGGTCGGCGTTCAGTACAAAATTATGATCATAGCCGTTGCCGTATTCAAGCTGTGTATTATCCGCATTGATACGCGAACCGATGGCAGTGCGATCGGTAAAGTCAAATGGCGTACCTTCAACCGGGCGTATTTCGCCGGTAGGGATCAATGTCGAATCCACCGGTGTAAAATGATCGGCATTGACATACAATTCATGACCAAGAATCGGGCTGGCTCCGGCGTCTTTGAGATTGAAATAGGAATGGTTCGTAAGGTTACAGATTGTCTTTTTATCGGTTACGGCCTTGTATTCCAGTTCGAGGGTATTGTCGGGAAACAGTGTGTACCGGGTTTCTACCTTTAAAGTGCCGGGATAGCCTTCTTCTCCGTCCTCACTGACATAATTCAGCACAAGACTCACCTTGTCGTTTTCTTTAACCGGTTTGGCAGTCCAGAGGACTTTGTCAAATCCGGTATTGCCGCCATGCAGATGATTGGGTCCATTGTTGGTTGCCAATTCATAGGTTTTACCGTCAAGGGTAAACCTGCCCTCGTCAATGCGGTTTCCGTAGCGCCCAATGGTCGCACCAAAATAGGAAGGCTTGTCCAGATAACCCTGCAGCGAATCATAACCCAGCACCACATCACCCGGTTCTCCGTTGTTATCAGGTACCCTCAGATGTGTGACAATCGCACCATAATTAATAATCGACACACTCATGCCCTGATAATTTGACAATGTATATTTTACCACCTCGCGGCCATCGGGCAGAGTTCCAAAAGGCTCTTGTGTGACAGAAAAGGTGTCAGCAGACTGCTGTGTGCAGCTTACAGCCACCAGCATCAGCAGCGCCAACTTGAGCAATACGGGACGAAAGAATTTCATGCATAACCTCCGATGTTGTTATTTACCAGTAACCGGTTTCCACTGCTCTACTTTATTTAACGTCTCAAAATCCACGCGATGATCAGCCCACTCCTTGCCGGTTTTCTAAATATCATTCAGATCATCCACAGCAATAAACAGAACATTGGGTTTTGCCTTTGATTTCAGACAATCGGCGAGGATTGATAATCCGGCGAAAGCCCTTGGCGATTTAAATAAAAATCAAGATTCTCCTTGGTAATAATTTCAATCGGTAATGTTATTTCCTTGTCCACTTTTTCCTTAAAGAACAAGTACCGATACAACAGATAAATACCGGTGAATCCCTGCAACTCCGGACTCTGAGAAATCAAAAAGTCGATGACATTGCTGCGCATAAATTCTATATTTGCAGGCACCAGATCAAAACCGATTAAAAAGATTTTTCTATTGACGGGCACTGTCGAGATACAGTCCGCCATTTCATAGGTGTGCGACCCGGTCACAAACACACCTTTGAGGTTTCTATTTTTGCTTAAAATCGATTCATAAATCTCATGTACTTGAATTTTTTTACTGTTTTCCGGCACGTCCACCTCAATAAGGTTCAAATCTTCACGGGATTTGAAATAATCGCAAAATCCGCGTATACGTTCATTAATGTGATAGGTCGCCGGCAAAACCCTCACCATAGCAATGGTCGAGGGATCCTGGATGACCCAATCAAACAGCTTTGCCGCAACGCGTCCCCCATAAAATGAGTTCTGATGAATGGTGGAAAGACAGCGTGTGTTTGGAATCTCGGAATCAAAATAAACATGCGGTACTTTTTTGGGCAGGGTTTCGATAAAATCTTTTGCCGCCTTTATTTGAATCGGCGCGATCAACAGACCGTTATACTGGTTCTCAAGCACTTTATTGGAGACTTTAATAAAGGATTCAGCCGAAAATTTGTCATATTCGAAGCGTTCGACTTTGACCTGGAACGGTTTGAGGTTATTGCTCGCCTGCTCAACACCTCGGGCCGGCAGTTTCCAGTAACCACCGTCCTGTTCCGGCCTCGGCATAAGAACCGCAAGCTTGAGTGAAGGACCCACGACCAAATTTCTGGCAAAAATATTCGGCTGATAATCCAATTCTTTAATGATTCGTTCAATTTTTTGCCGGGTTTCAGGTTTGACTTTGCCGCGTTTGTGCAGCACACGATCAACGGTCGCTATCGAAACTTTGGCCATTTCGGCGATCTGTTTGATGGTTGGTCTTGACATATTTCTATCACGTTTGTCCGTAATACGCATTCGGGCCGTGTTTCCTCTGATAGTGTTTTTGAACAAGCGTTTTGTCCAGCTGCGGTACATCAGGATTGATCATGCGTGTATAAAGCGCCATTTGAGACAACTGCTCAAGAACAACACTGTTGTAAACCGCCTTTTCAGGTGTATCTCCCCAGGTAAAAGGACCGTGTCCGGCCACCAGCACCATTTCAACCTCTTTATAAGAAATAGACTCGAAGCGTTTAATGATTTGATTGCCGGTCTCCACCTCATAATCCCCTTTGATCATGTCAGGAGACATAAAATCAGTGCACGGTACATCCATATGCAGATGATCCGCATGTGTGGTACCCAGAACAGGAACAGGTTTTGCCGCCTGAGCCCAGGACACCGCAAATGTCGAATGCGTATGCACCACTCCGCCAATTTCCGGAAAATGTTTGTATAATACAAGGTGGGTTTTGGTGTCTGAAGACGGGCGCAGATTGCCTTCAACCACATTGCCGTCAACATCCAACACAACAATATCATTGGGACTCAGTGTATCATAACTGATCCCACTGGGCTTGATGGCGATCACCCCCTCGTTCCGGTCGATCGCGCTGACATTGCCGAATGTATAAATCACCATATCCTGGCGCGGCAGTTCCATATTACATTGATAGACGTTATGTTTTAAATCATAATAGTTGCTCATTGATGCTCCCTTGTTCCTGTACGGCAGAGGCCTTTATTCAGTAAATTCCTGCTCGATGAATTCCGCCAGTTGCGAATATTTTTCATAGAGCTTTTTATAAATGCTGACATTTTCAGGATTTGCATGAAACTCACGCTCAAATCCGCTTCCCATGGCGGCCTGAGCCTGCTGCATCTCCGGATACAGTCCTCCGGCAGTAGCAGCGGCCATGGCAGACCCGAGGGCAACCGATTGTTCAGAGGCCACAACTTTAATCGGCATATCCAGTACATCGGCAGTGATTTGCATCACAAACGGTGATTTTTTCGGAATACCGCCAATGGCAATGACGCCGTTAATTTCGACGCCCTCATCACGAAAACGATCCACAATTTTTTTAGCGCCAAAAGCTGTGGCTTCAACCAGAGCTCTGAAAATTCTAGGAGCATCCGATCCCAGATTCAATCCGGTGATTGCACCCTTGAGCGCCTGATTCGCATCCGGTGTACGCCGGCCGTTCATCCAGTCCAGGGCAACGATCCCTGATTCCTCCGGGGAAATTGTTTCCGCAGCTTTGCTCATCAGGGATCATCTTTTCACGCATTTCATCGATGAGTTTCTGCCGGGTTTGCGGATTTACCAGATCCGTATTCGCCAAAATTTGTTCACAAGGCCAGGAGAGCACCTGTTTGAACCAGGCATAATGCGCCGAAAGCCGGACTCACCGGCTTCAGCGCCAGATCATTTGGAAGAATGAGACCATCGACCTGTCCACAAATACCTTTGACCAGGTGTTCTCCGCCCTGAGGTTTCTCAGTGACAATCATATCACACGTGGACGTGCCCATCACTTTAACCAGCATATTGTTCTCAATCTCCGCGCCAACCGCGCCAAAATGTGCGTCAAACGCGCCCACGCCCACAACCACATCTGTAGAAAGACCCAGTTTTTCAGCCCATTCGGCAGTCAATGTACCTGCAGGCTGATCACCGGTGAACGTATCTGAATACAAACGTTCACGCAGTCCTTTCAGCACCGGATCCAGCTTGACCAGAAACTCTTCAGGCGGCAATCCGCCCCATGATGCATGCCACATGGCTTTGTGTCCGGCGGCGGTTCGGCTTCGTTTCATCGTCAGCGGATTCATAGTCCCGGTCAACAGAGCCGGTATCCAGTCGCAGTGTTCCACCCAGGAAAAAGCAGCATTCCGAACATCATTATCGTGTCGTAAAACATGGATAATTTTGGACCAGAACCACTCCGACGAGTACACGCCGCCCTCGTACTTTGTATAATCTTCACCTCCCCAGGACCGGGCGATCTGATTGATTTCTTCAGCCTCTTTTACCGCGGTGTGATCTTTCCACAACACAAACATGGCGTTGGGATTGTCTTTAAAGTCGGGCTTCAGGGACAAAGGGGTACCCTCTTTATCAACAGCGCAGGGTGTCGATCCTGTGGTATCGATGGATATTGCTCTGATCTTTTCGGCTGCTCCCTCAGGCGCCTTGTTCAATGCGCCTTTAATCGTTGTTTCCAATCCTTCAACATAGTCCAGAGGATGCTGGCGAAACTGATTTTTTGCAGGTTGACAATACTTTCCATCTTTCCAGCGCGGATAATAAAACACAAATTCGCCATGTTCCGTGCCGTCCGCAGCATCTACAACAAGGGCGCGAACAGAATCGGTTCCGTAATCTATTCCAATTACATAATTTTCATTCGTATTCATATTGACTCCCATAGTTTTACACAAAACAATCCTGCCGTGTCTCTAAAAAACGACTTTCAAATTTGGCTTGAGACTTGTCCATCCTCGGCCTCTTTCAGTTGCATGAACGATTCACGGTTCCTGACAGGAATAATATTATGAAAAATAAATATAAATCACAACGTTTCATTGGCTTTTTTGTAAAAATATCAAAACCAATTGAATACAGGGCATTCTGGAAAACCGCCCTGCATTTTTGACAGATGGTAATAATAACATGTCGAAACAATCAATTATACAAAAACCAATTCAAGGCGTCCATTCTTTTTCATTCGTTGACATACATCATCATCAGTTCCATCAAATGAACCCGGGGTATTCCATTTTAATCCAGACCAGAAGAGGCTGCAAATCTTGGGGCATCTTTGATAATATCTTTTTCTCCGGTCAGAGTCTCGCTTTTAACACGATCCAGCTTTCTTTTCCAACAAGGCCATGATGTCTTTAATATTCTGCACATCATTGAAAAACACCTGATACGTGTCAGCATTGGCCTGACGAACAAACCTCTGCAAACCAAACGTTTCATCAAAACCCAAAATCTTGTCTGTAATTAAAGTTATAACAGCGCTCCCGGATTAATCGTTACGGCAAAAAGCGCTGAAATTCAGTGCTGCGCTACATGTCTGTTTCGTGCCCCCAGGCACACGGCCGACGATCTCGTCGGGTTCAATGTAGGTGACCAGGTTGGTCGACCGCCGAAGTCGGACTGGCCGCATTCCCAAACCGTTCACATTCTTAATTATCCGAAACCCGTAGAGCACGTTTCAGAAAAAATCAGAATTTTGTTCATGATTAAAGTTATAACAGCGCTCCCGGATTAATCGTTACGGCAAAAAGCGCTGAAACTCGGTGCTGCGCTACATGTCTGTTTCGTGCCCCGGCGCACGGCCAACGATCTCGTCGGGTTCAATGTAGGTCGACCAGGTTGGTCGACCGCCGAAAGTCGGACTGGCCGCATTCCCAAACCGTTCACATTCTAATTATCCGAAACCCGTAGAGCACGTTTCAGAAAAAATCAGAATTTTGTCCATGATTAAAGTTATAACAGCGCTCCCGGATTAATCGTTACGGCAAAAAGCGCTGAAACTCGGTGCTGCGCTACATGTCTGTTTCGTGCCCCCAGGCACACGGCCGACGATCTCGTCGGGTTCAATGTAGGTCGACCAGGTTGGTCGACCGCCGAAATCGGACTGGCCGCATTCCCAAACCGTTCACATTCTAATTATCCGAAACCCGTAGAGCACGTTTCAGAAAAAATCAGAATTTTGTTCATGATTAAAGTTATAACAGCGCTGCCGGATTAATCGTTACGGCAAAAAGCGCTGAAATTCAGTGCTGCGCTACATGTCTGTTTCGTGCCCCCAGGCACACGGCCGACGATCTCGTCGGCCTACATTTTAAACAGTACATACTTTAGTACGTACTGTTAGCCCCGTATACATCCTATTAATATTATTGTAATTACCCTTAGCATATAAAACCCTTGCTCGCAACTTGTTCTCTTGAGTCGCAACGATCTGCAAGATTCAAAACAGTTCTTCCGTTACGCGTCGGAATTGCCTTTGCGGTAGTCCAGGCCCAGCTGATCGATCATACGATAGATGGTTTTACGGTTCAGATCCGCGGCATCCGCGACTTTGGAAATATTGTTATGGTGCTGTTCCAGCAGTTTTTCCAGATACTGGCGTTCAAAGGCCTGCACGAACTTTGGCTTTGGCGGATTTGAAATCCGTGCTCTCATTGGTATCAATCATCACCCGGTTGGATTTCGGCCGCAGCGGATCAGGCAGATTTTCAGGCAGGATTTCTTCTTTGGTTGCGACGGCAATGGCGCTTTCTATCGCATTCTGCAATTGGCGCACATTACCGGGCCAGTCGTATTCTTCCATCAGCATCAGCGCTTCATTGGAAATTTTTTCCACTTTGACCAGCCCGATATCCTGATATATTTTTAGAAAATGATAGGCCAACACGGAAATATCTTCACGTCGTTCGCGCAGCGGCGGCAGCGCGATACGTACTACGTTCAGCCGGAAAAACAAATCCTCGCGCAGTTTGCCTTCCTTGACCAGGTCATCGGGATCTGCATTCGTCGCGCTGATAATACGCACATCCAGATCGCGCTCTTTCAGACTGCCCAGACGCCGCACCCGCCGTTCCTGCAGCACGCGCAGCAGTTTCGGCTGCATATCAATGGGGACTTCACCGATTTCGTCCAGAAAAATCGTGCCCTTGTTGGCGGCTTCAAACAGTCCCGGTTTGTCACTGACCGCACCGGTGAACGCGCCCTTGACGTGACCGAACAGCTCGCCTTCCAACAGATTATCCGGCAATGTGCTGACCACAACGGGAACAAACGGCGCGTTCTTGCGCTGACTGTAATGATGAATGCCGCGTGCAATGATTTCCTTGCCGGTGCCGGTCTCGCCGGTAACCAGAACATTGGCATTGGTCTGCGCCACCCGTTTGACCTGGTTGAACAACTCGAGCATTACCGGACTGCGCCCCACCGCGCCGTGAAATCCGGTATCCTGTTCAAAATCGAGTTTGCTTTTCAAATAATTGTTCTCGCGCTTTATATGTGCAAATTTAAAGGCGCGCTCAATCGGGATAATGATATCCTGATGCGTCTGCACTTTTTGGATGAAATCAAACGCACCTTTTTTAAACGCATCCCGGGTCACTGAAATGTCACCGTGCGCCGTGTATAAAATCACCACCACATCCGGATCCCGGCGCTTGGCTTCTTCCAGCACCTGAATTCCGGAATGCCGCTGTTCCATTTTCAGATCGGTCAACACCACCGGGGGCTTTTTCTTCATAATCATTTCAACCCCTTCTTTGGATCCGGTAGCTCGCAGGATATTATATCCGGTACCGTCCAGCAGACTTTCGATTGATTTCAGCACCTGTTCATCATCATCAATGATTAACAACGTATTGTCAGCTTTTTCTTGAGTCATAGTCTAAATCCAAATCTAGTTTAAGGGTTCGTTCGGCAGCCAAATGCTCACATTGGTTCCCTGTTTATCTGTTTCGATTTCTAAATATCCGCCATGATCCGTGACAATCCCATACGCCACACAAAGCCCGAGGCCCGGATGGTCTCCCTCTTTTGTTGTATAAAAGGGATCGAATATTCGAGCCAACTGACGCGGTGAAATGCCGTCACCACTGTCACGTATGGAAATATGTATAAAATCAGGATTATCCGATTTTATTCCGTTGCTGAGCCGGACCTGACCACCGCGAGGGAGCGCCTCTTTGGCATTGCGCAGCAAATGAACAAAGCACTGTTCCAGAGACACGCTGTCCGCACGAATATACGGCAGGTCATCATCCAGCTCAATCTGGTAATCAATATTGTTTGTGGGGTCGGCGAACCGCGTCAGATTCAAAGACACATTGATGATTTTGTTAATGCTCACCATTTTAAAAGACGCGTTGCGCGGACGATTTAACAGCGCCAGTGCATTGGTGATGGTGGACATGGTGTAAATCTGTTCCTGCATACGCTGGAGTTCCTGCAGCACATCATCCTTGTTCAGGGTCTCCCAGTCCTCGGACAACAGGCGTCCGATTTGATTGAGTATGGATCCCATCGGGTTGTTCATGCGGTGCGTAATGGGGAACGCCAATTGCTTGAGCATATGCATCTGATTGAACAGCCGACGCTGACGCATCAGTGAAACCGGAACCTGCAGACCGAAACATACCAGTGTAAAAGCCTGGTCTTCGGCATTGACCACCGGCTGCATACACAAGGCCCATTCAATTTGCTGTTCACGCCAGCACTGACGAGCCTTGATCAGTCCCGACCCGGAACAGGCATCACTCTGGAATTGGTCCAGCTCGGATTCAGAGAGCAGATTCAACCGCTTGAACACAAATTCTCCCTTGCGGATCAAAAGATAGGTATCGGTTGCCGGAAACGGAAATCGAGTCGCAGACATGACCCGGAATTCCCGATCCAGAATAAACCGGTAATAAACAGACGAATGATAGGATTCATAGTCAGTATTGATCATAACTTTACGCTTTTGAAGGAACTCGCGGCAGCTTGACCACGATATCCGCTTCACCTTCCCGATTTCGCATGCTTAATCTGCCGCCGTGATTGTAAATAGAGGCAAAGGCCTGCAGCAATCCCATATTGACCTTTTTCTTGAACGATTTCTGCTGATTGAATGAAGCGGTCATGGCTTTTAAATCCGCGTCCGGACTGGCCTTGATCTGAATACAGAATTCAAACTCGGACTGCTCCGACGTGTAGCGTATATTCACATGCACACCGCCGGTCTGTCCCGCAAATTCCAGCGCATATTTCAGCAGTTCGGTAAACGCATTCTCTATATTCAATTCGCACAAATAAACCGAAGGCAGATCCTCTGAAAACCGTGTGCTGATATGCACGGATTTATGCGGCCGTTTAAATTCCGCAATCGCTATCGAGCGCTCCAGTATTTGCCGAAGATTGTGCTCTTCCACCTGATCGGTATCATGCACTTTGATCAGTCGCACACCTTCAAGTATTTTCCGAATGCGATTGATTTCATGCTGTATATTGTCCACTTTTTCCTGAAATCCCAATATATCCTGCTGTGTTGTGGCCTGATTCAAATCATTGCGCATCAGGTTCACATAGCCCATTAATCCGGTCAGTGGATTGCCGATATCATGCGCCAACTGCGCGGCAAAACTGCTCAACAACTGCAAATTATGCTCCCGGGGAGCGCTTTCTTTATGCATTTCTTTCTCCGGCCTGGACTCCAGCAGGATTACTTCATTGCGATTGCCGCTGTTCATCCTTTGAATGCGATGACAGGATACGTTTTTCATGATCATCCTGTGTACGCGTATAAAACTCGAGTGAATCCGACCGTTCTGTGAGAAACATATCAATCTGATAACGAATACCGGGCTGGTCAAACAACGGAACAGCCTCGTACAAATGCCGGCCAATGATATACGGCTGCCGGCAATATGACCGGATGCCTTTGTTATGCAAGAGCACCTTGAGCTCCGGATTCATCAGTACGTACCCGGATTCTTTCGGCTGTCGGTTCAGTTCCGTTATCTGAGTTGGATCGTATTCGCGCTCTGCAGAGGACGAACCTTTATCCGACTCTGAATCGTTCACCGGTGTCAAGCATTCGACAATGACCTGCCGTACCTGTCCGTGCGCATCCTGAACCGGAGTCGCTTTGGCGTAGCGTGACACATCATAACGAGCACTGTGGGCGCTGACAATGCTCTGCACGTCCTGATTGAAGGAAAAACACTTGACCACCGGACAATTTTTACACGGCGAGTCGCTGTTGAACAAAGCCGCATAGCAAATACGTCCCGTAAGCGATCGGTGCCATTTCTGCTCAAAATATTTCTGCAGGGACTCGCTGACTTTATGAATTACAAACTGATCATCTATGATGAACATTCGGGTCTTTGACGCTGTATCCTGCTCCCGGACATAAGCGTTCATCCCACGCCCCTTTTTGACGGATTATATTGATATATGTCGATTAAAACAAGATACATGTACACCCATTTCTTTCATTTGGTTTCTCAATATAATAATAGTGTCCAGTTAAAGCAACAATTTTTTTAATGAATCAATTGACAAGTTGTTGTTATAATTCCTTTTTTTAATAAACCGGACAAATAATCAGTACACGGAATCTCTGCAGGATGAATTGTGTTATAAAAAACAAAAAAATGACGAGGCATTATGAAAAAAAATCCGTTGCGGGATGGAATGAGAATGACCCGAGTGCCGGGTCCGGCCACGCTGGTCATATTCGGCGCCACCGGTGATTTAACCCGGCGTAAGCTGATACCGTCACTTTATAGATTGTATAAACAAAATTTGTTTTCTCCGGACTTGAAAATCATTGCATTTGCCAGGCGGCCCAAATCAACCGCGGAATACCGGGAAGAACTGAGACAAGAGATGCAGAAACACCTGGATGAATCCGACTGGTCGGATGAAAGCGTGCAGAATTTTCTTCAACGCATCCACTATTTCAAAGCTGCATTTACAACCCCCGGGGATATGAAAGATTTTTCCGTCTATCTTGACAAAAATACAGATCCTGTCTTTTCAAAAAACATCCTCTTTTATCTGGCCACGCCTCCCTCGCATTATGAAACCATTATTAAAAATCTGGGCAGAGCCGGATTCGCCTCTGAAGAGCAGGGATGGCGGCGGGTGATCATTGAAAAGCCGTTCGGACACGATCTGGCCAGCGCCCAGACACTGGACCGGGTGATTCGACAGGTTTTCCATGAAAGACAGATCTACCGCATCGACCATTATCTGGGCAAAGAAACGGTTCAGAATCTGCTGGTGTTCCGGTTTGCCAACGGCATATTCGAACCCATCTGGAACCGCCGGTATGTCGATTATGTCCAGATCACCGTGGCCGAAAGTATCGGCATGGAGGGACGCGGCCGCTTTTACCAGGAAACCGGTATCCTGCGCGATATTGTACAGAACCACATGTTGCAGTTGTTGTGTCTGGTCGGTATGGAACCGCCGGCCTCATTTGACGCCGATGCGGTACGCGATGAAAAGGTCAAGGTACTGCGAGCTGTCGAGATTTTTTCAGCCGAACAAGTGGACGAACAAGTCGTGCGAGGCCAATACACCAAAGGCTCACTGTGGGGCGAATCCGTGCCCGGGTTTAAACAGGAGGAGGACATTCCGGATGAGTCGCAAACTGAAACCTTTGTCGCCATGCGGCTCAGGCTCAACAACTGGCGCTGGGCCGGGGTCCCGTTTTATCTGCGCACCGGCAAACGTCTGCCCAAGCGCGTTACCGAAATCGCCATTGCATTCAGACAGGCGCCCATGCAGATTTTCGGCAAAGCTGCATCCGAAACCAGTTCCAATAACATTTTAGCCCTGAACATCCAGCCGGATGAAGGCATTTCTCTGAAATTCGCCTCCAAAGTGCCGGGACATGACCGCATCATCCGGCCGGTGGCCATGGATTTCCGCTATGGGTCCAGCTTCGGACACAAAGTACCGGAAGCGTACGAGCGTCTGCTGCTGGATGCCGTATTGGGAGATTCCACCCTGTTCACTCGAGCCGATGAAAGCGAAACCGCCTGGGCCATTGTAACCCCCCTGCTGCAGCGCTGGGCGCAACAACAACAGGACCTGCCGACCTATCCGGCCGGCGCCTGGGGACCGAAAAAAAGCGATACACTGCTTGTCCAGCCGCATCACAAATGGAGGATTTTATGACGAGCATTTCTCACATACCCGGCTACCCGGTCGATTTGCCGCACATCGAACAGGAATTGATGAAATTCTGGCAGCAAATTGCCAGCACCGAGAGCAATCACGCGGTGATTCGATCCACCACTTTGAATCTGATTCTTTTGGTGCAATCCAACGAACAATTCAAAGAAGCACAGAACCTGGTGCCGCATATCATCGAACATCATCCCAGCCGGATTATCCTTTTGTATTTTGATCCGGATAATAAATCCGAACATATAGAGTCGACAATCTCTGCATTTTGTCAGCCGCCGCGTTCCGGCGGCCGGCAAATCTGCTGTGAACAGATCATTCTATACACCGGACCGGAAAGCTGCGGACATATCCGCGGCGCGGTACTGCCGCTGCTGATCCCAGACTTGCCGAGTTTTCTGGCAACCCTGGACAGCGATCTACTGCAGGCCTGTGAGATCAAGCCGCTGCTGCAGATCCCGGACCGGCTGATCCTTAATCTGCCCCGATTTGTAGATCAGCAAAAAGATCTTTTACCACTGCTTCAATTGATCCGGGAACACACCCCCCATACGGCGATCAGTGACCTGTTATGGGCGGAACTGACGCCCTGGCGCGAAGCGGCTGCTCAGTGTTTCGATGCACCGGAGGCCATTGAAAAATTGAACCATATAAAAAAAATAAAAATTGAAAGTTACGGCAAACACAGATCGATCCCGGCCCTGCTGTTCACCGCATGGCTTGCCTCGCGTCTTCAGTGGCCGTCTGTAAAAAAAGATCCTGAGAACAGTTATGTTTTTCAAGACATCAAGGTGTCGCATACGCTGCGTTCCGGAAAACCGGACGGGGCGCTTGCCCGGGTCTCCTTTGCATTTGATCAGGATAAACCGGAGATGTACTGCGAGATTGAACGCGGCGAGCCGGGAAAACTGGTAATTCGCGATCCGCTCGGTGAAAAGACACTGGATATTGACACAGAACCGGGAAAACTGCTCTGTGATGAACTGGATTTTCTACATGCCGATTCGGTTTTTCTTGAAAGCATCGAATGGTTTGCCAAATTCGGAGAGTTTGAATGACTGACAAAATGATAGCGGAAAGCAAAGACCAACTGGGCGCTCAAGCTGCTGACTATATAACCCGGGTTCTCAAATCCGCCCTGCAGCAGCGCGGATTTGCCAACATCGCCCTGTCCGGCGGATCAACGCCCAAAGTGGTGTACAAACACCTCCAGCATACCGACGCGCTGGACTGGAACGCGGTGCGTTTTTTCTGGAGCGATGAGCGCATGGTGCCGCTGCATGACCCGGACAGCAATGCGGGCATGGCCCTGGAAAACCTGCTGCACCCGTTGTCGGTTGTGCCCAACACCATTTTTACACCGCCCACGTTTCTGCAGCCGCAGGCCGCCGCCGCACAGTATGAACTGAGCCTGCGCCGCATATTGCCGCAGCAGGCGCCGCCCGCCTTTGATTTGATCCTGCTGGGCATGGGGGATGACGGACATACCGCCTCTCTCTTCCCCGGCACCAAGGCTCTGAACGAAACCCGACGCTGGGTGGCGGCCAATTACGTGAAATCCAAAGAGGCCTGGCGATTGACCTTTACCTACCCCCTGCTGAATCAGGCCCGCCATATTCTGTTTCTGGTCAGCGGCGCCAACAAAGCGGAGGTACTCGCCGATGTGCTGGAAAATCCCGACAGCCGCTATCCGGCTGCACAGGTCAAACCGCATTCTGGAAACCTGATATGGTTTTTAGATCAGGATGCGGCGACAGAGTTGCGATAAAAAAATTGAATATAGAATTCTGTTACCGTTAGGATTGCCTCTATAAGAAATAACCGCCGTATACAAACGGCGACACGGGATTGTGCGGGGGTTCGTCCCGTCCTACCGCGAGGCGATCCCGGAGAGGACGGACACTGGACACAGAGTGTCCGGGCTGCATTCCACAAGAGACTGGCGGAACGATGGAAAGAATCCTGTCAATCCTGTCATCCGGTCCAATGAAAGGCTGCGGGGCAGCAAAGAGTTTGAGTAGAGATGATTTTTAGACCGGATCGGAGAATGCATGTACATGCCCGCAAATGACAACACTCCGCCCGGCACTTGGTGCCCGGCCGGAGCAACGATTCATTTGATCAATACCATTTTGCAGGATTTCGTGTAGCCGCTCGATGTTCTCAAATGATAGAAATACACACCGCTGGCAGCAGACTGCCCAAGCGCATCACGGCCGTTCCAGCGAATCTCCCTGAATCCGGCATCTTTTTCCGCGTCCACCAGCGTCGCGATCTCGCGGCCGCGCAGGTCATAGACCTTGAGCGTCACGTGCGCCGCTTCCGGCAGTTGATACGAGATCGTAGTGGCCGGATTGAACGGGTTCGGGTGCGCCGGATGCAGACTGGCCTCGGTGATGGTCTGAGCCACCGGTTTGCTCAACTCCGGATTGGTCGCATATGCTTCCCCGTCGCCACGCGCCAGTGCCGTCAACCGGTGTTCCGGATAGCGCTGTGTGAGCTGATTCAGATACCTGTCGGCTTTTTGCGCGTCCGGCAAAAAACACCGGTACAGCTGCGTCAGCTGGTACAACGTGAAGGGTTCGTATCCGCTGCCCGTAAGATCCTGCAAGGCCTTTCGACACAGACTCTCCGCGGCTTTGTAATCGCGATCCTTGATCGCCCGGATCACAGACAAATCGTGAACCACGGCGCGCGTCTCCAGCGGCAGATTTTTCGAACGCAGTGTTTTGAACCAGGATGACATCCCCGGGATATTGTGCTTGTCCGAGATATGAAACACCTGGCACAACGCCTTGCGCGCATAAACCGACGACGGAAACCGCTTGATGATCTGTTGGTTGATGTCCAGAGCCTGATCCGGGTCCTGATCGTGGTAACGCACGTACCGGGCGTACTGCCAAAGAGATTTGGGATCGTCCGGATCAATATGTTTCGGGTCAAACTCATCCACATATTGCTGACCGGCTGCGCTTTTTGAAAGCGGAGAACCGCTGCCCGGAGGTTGAGAAGAAAGAGGAGAGGACCGGTCCAGAGAACAGCCGCTGCCGACACTAAACTGCGAAGCATTGGGCGGATATGCGCCCCAGTAACAACTCCGGGCATCGGCAGAGGACCAGTGCAGCAACAAAACATCATAGGGTGTGCTGTTTTTGACCGTATTGTACCCGGCCTGGGCAGCGTCTCCGAGTCTGCCGTCGCTGTATACACCCAAAATGATGCCGTTATCGCCGGTATTGTCTTTGATCAGATTCAATCCGCTGGTTCCGGTTTGCACAAAATCCGGTTCACCGTAATAAAAACACTGCACCCCGGTGCCATTGTCGCTGATGGTATTGTTGAGCAGCAAGGGAGAGCCGCTGTTATAGATATTGATGCCATTGGTGTTGTCATGGATGTAACAATATGAAATTTCAGGTGAACAGGATTCCACATAAACACCATAATCCGCCTTGCTGATTTCACAATAAGACAACTCACTGTTGTTATCCGCGTTGACAAACCGAATTCCGTACCAATAACCCGTGTTACAGGTAAATTCAACAGGGTTAGCGGAAGTGCCCTGGGCATCGAGCGTGCCGTTGACAATGAGTTCGCATTTGGAAGATGATGCGCCTCCGGACTGATCATCACCCTCTAAAAAGATGACCTGAACGCCTGAGGATAGGGTTAATGTCACTCCGGATTCCACTGTGATATCTCCGCCGATATAATATGGACTGTTGGCGGATGTCCAGGTGGTGTTGCTGGTCAGGGCGCCGGACCAGTAATTGGTGATAAAATCTGCCATAATGATATCTGTGTCATTTGGCTTTTGGTGAATATTAACGACAGCCTTATGAGTAATAACATTTTGATTAGAGGTTCTATTACTGCTTATATATCCACTTGAACTCGGATTTGTTACATCTGAAAAGTGTTGAATAGATGCACCATTGTAAAAATCATCAGAACTACCATTATAAGTTGTGACCAGCTGGTCAAGCAAATCGGTTCCGGAAACAGGGTCCGGCGTTAAACCTGTATATCTGCCGTTTGCACATTCAATATCAAAATCACCACGGATATGCCAAATTAATAATCCTGTTCCTTCATAAAGGGCATCAAACCCTGTTCTCTGGTGGTTCGATATTAAAAAATACTCTGATGCGTTGATCGGGACTTTGAACAATTTACCATCACTCGTTCGGATATCTTTTATTTCCTGATTGAATAGCGAGGAATTAACATCAACATACCTACTTCCGGAAATCCAACCCAACTCGTTACATAA